>NZ_JBPKBJ010000007.1:0-84960 GCF_051390655.1 Acinetobacter sp. P1(2025) | reverse complement strand
CATATAAATGGGTAGAGTACAGGTTGCTGTAGAAGCATGTTTAATTCGTCTAATCACAGATACTTTATAAAGCATTTTAATACTTTTTTGAATCTGTCAATGCGTAAGTCCTAGAAGCATAATTTTGAAAACTCATTTGGATAAAAATTAACCGTACTGAGCTTGTCGGAGAATTTTTATTTAAGTATTTTATTCATAGACATTATTTCAATATAATGGGTGTCTATGAACAGAGAAATTCAACAAAGACTCGTATGAGTTAAATTATTTGAAGAGACTAATGATGCTGGCCTAGTTTGTCGGAGATGTGGCATTTCTAGACCAACGTTACGCAAGTGGTGGAAACGATATTCTGAGCAAGGTATTGATGGATTAAGTAGCCAGAGTAGACGTCCCTTAAAATCGCCAAATACTAAAATCAATGCTGAGCTAAAAGCCTTAATATTAGAAATGCGCTCAGCTAGAAATTTTGGTGCTCGACGTTTGCAAACAGAATTGATGAGGCTGCACGGAGTCTCGTTGTCCTTAGCGACTATCCATAAAGTACTATCCACCCATCAAGTCAAACCGATTAAAAAATTCCGTCGTAAAGCAGATTTCATTCGTTATGAACGCCCATTACCAGGCGATAGAATTCAAATGGATACCTGTAAACTGGGTCCAGGACTATATCAGTACACATCTATCGATGACTGCACACGATATCGCGTTTTAAGGATATATAAACGCCGAACAGCAGCGAATACTCTCGACTTTTTAGACTGCGTAATTGAAGAAATGCCTTTTCCCATACAGCGAATACAGACCGATCGTGGGCGGGAATTCTTTGCTGAAAAAGTACAGAAAAAAATGATGCAGCATGGAATCAAATTTAGGCCAAATAAACCAGGTTCACCTCATCTGAATGGCAAGGTAGAGCGTTCACAAAAAACTGATAAATCTGAGTTCTACGCTACTGTAGATATCAATTCTGAGGATATCCAAGACAAGCTAGCCGAATGGCAGCATTACTATAACTGGATGAGACCACATTCAGCGTTGAAAGGTAAAACACCGATGGAGAGGTACTTTGAATTATGTGAAGAAACTCCTTTCTCAGATGAAGTCCAGAAGCAATACAACCCCTCAAATGAACGGATTCAACATGCCAATTACAAGATGGATCTAGAGATCGCTAAATTGAAATGATCTCTATGAATCACACATAGAAACAATGCTAAAACTTTTGACCCCATTTGGTTTAAAATTAACTGTTGTGAAGAAATGATCACTTTCTATCAGGATATTTTCGATCTCAATGAACTGTTTAACTTCTCGAATTTGATTGTCTTTATTCACAATATTCCTATTGAGTGAGTCGAATCTGTGCTCAGGTTGAGCAGTTCGGCTACTGTTCTGAAATGACAGCTTTGTCCGTTATAATTGTATAAACATTTTTAGTGTCTGGTAATCATGTCGTCATTGATCAATTTTCTATCTCGCTTTAGTACTGCAACTCTTCATCGTAGTCTGAGCTATGCTAAGCACATTGATAGGGAAACAATTGAGTTTTTTGAGGAAAATGATGATGTCACGATGTATGCTCAAATTGAAGGGACAGATTATTACGATACCGCGATTACCTATAATCCCCAAAAAGACCGTTTAATCGATGACGACTGCACTTGTCCGGTTGGATATAACTGTAAACATGCTGCTGCTTTAGCGCGGTTATTCTTTCAAGAATATCGTCAGGAATTTCAACAGCGTTATGCTGACTCTCAATCCCCGCAGGGAATCGCAAAACGCCAACGTGGGGATGATCAGGCACAGCGCTGGTTGAATGATTTTAAACGGTATTTACAACAGACTGAACCAGAGCAATCTGTCAAAACAAACAATTATTTAATTTACCTGCTAGATCAGTCGGTCAGCTTAAAGAAATTGACAGTTGATGTTCAGAAGGCCAGACGCAATAAAAACGGCTCAATTGCGGGGGAAAGTTATTATACCCAATATGAAAATATCACCAGAAAGCATCTGACTTTACCTGAACAAAAACGACAATTATTTAACCAGATTTATTATTATGCCAAAATAAACAGTGACGAACGCTTTTATCAAAGCAATCTCGATATCTCCAGCATTTTATTGGAGCATTTCAAATCTTTTATTCAAAGTGGCGATGTTTATTGGAAAAAAAAGAGCCATGCTGCACTTCAATGGTCAGAACAAGGCTACAACATCGAATTTAGATGGGAACAAGGGGCTAAACAACAGACTGAGCATTTAAATATTGAATTGGTCAATGGTGATATTCGACTCGATTTAAAATCAAATCCTCATATTCAGATTCTCGCGAGCCAGCCACCGTGTTATGTGGATATTCAACAGAACACGGTGGGCCAGTTATATGGTGAATATACGGCAAATCTTCTGTACCATTTTTTACAGATGCCTGATCTTCCATCTATGCTCTTGCCAGAGTTTGAGCAACTGACTCATCAATATTCAGACGTGAAAAATCTGCCTCGGCCCGAGTCTATTCAGCATATTGATGTCCTTGAGGGTAGTCCCCAGCCAATTTTACGCTTCGGTGTTTTAGATACATTTGATTGGAAATTAGAGGAGTCTGTTTGTGCTGAAATTGAATTCTCCTATGCTGGTGGGCGAATAAAAGCAGGTACATCAGGTGACAGTTTTATTGGTGAGCAGCATGGAAAAATGGTGCGACAGCTTCGGGACTTCGTTCAGGAACAACAGTCAATCCAGCGTTTACAGCTGTTGGTCGAATCACTGAAGTGGGTGAAAGATCTTAGTTATGACCAGCAATTAAAACTGGATAAACAACGTCTTGATTCTATGGTTTTTGCTTTCTATGGAGACTGGATCAAACAGCTGATGCCCATCAATCAAATTGAGTTGATGGGCTGGCAGATAGAGCATCTGGAAAACAGCCCCTTTAACCTGCAATATGTCGAAAATTTAAATATTTCTATCACTGAATCTGAAGGTCAGCAGGACTGGTTCAATATCGGGGCGACGGTTCAAGACAGTGCAGGTAATTCTTATAATTTGCTTGATGCGCTCGTAGCTTTGGTGCGAGTAAATCCTGATTTACTTGATCCGCGGACGTTTATTCATCTGCATGACAGTCAAATTTTCACCGTGAAAACTGCAGTTGATCAACCTGATTTGGCTCTATCCGCTAGGGATATTAAGCCGGTATTGTTACATCTGCAGAGCATTTTACAGCAAGAAGAGCGCAGTATTGATCGCTATGATGCGAGTCAATTATTAGAATTGCAGCATAATCTTGGGATGACATGGCAGGTCAGTGATCGCCTGCAGCAATTTGTACAGAAATTCAAACAAGGCTATCAGCAACAACTGCCGACACCACAAGGTTTTCAGGGGGAGTTGCGTCCATACCAGCAGCAGGGCTTAGGCTGGTTACAGTTTTTAAGGGAAACCCAGCATGGCGGGATTCTGGCAGATGATATGGGCTTGGGGAAAACAGCACAAACTTTAGCCCATTTACTCATGGAAAAGCAGGCTGGATATTTGCAGGACAGTCCCGCCTTAATTGTTGCACCCACATCGCTGATGCATAACTGGTTCAAAGAAGCGGAGAAATTTACCCCTGAGCTCAAGGTATTGCTGCTACAGGGGCCCGACCGCCATCAGAATTTTGAGCAGATTCCGCACTATGATATTGTGTTAACCACCTATCCGCTTCTAGCGAGAGATGAAGAACAACTAAAGCAATATGAATATCATCAACTCATTTTGGATGAGGCGCAGAATATCAAAAATCCGCGTGCCAAAGCTGCACAGGTAGTACGGCAATTAACAGCGCGACATCGTTTGTGTCTAACAGGTACCCCGATGGAAAATCATTTGGGTGAGCTGTGGGCACTATTTTATTTCCTGATGCCAGGATTTTTATATTCACAAGAAATTTTTAATAAAAAGTACCGTCATCCGATTGAAAAGCGCGGTGATGAGCAGTTAAGACAAAAGTTGGTCAACCGGATTAAGCCCTTCATTTTACGTCGCTTGAAAACTGACGTAGCCAAAGAGTTGCCAGAAAAAACCACGATTGAAGTCAATATTGATATGAATGACCAGCAATCCAAGTTATATGAGGCTGTTCGTGCCACGATGCAGGAAAATATTCAGAAAATTGTGGCAGAAAAAGGCTTTAAACGTAGTCAAATTCAAATTTTAGATGCCTTACTGAAGCTACGTCAGGTGTGCTGCCATCCTAGCTTACTAAAGCTGGATTCAGTGAAAACCGGGCAGGCACACTCTGCCAAACTTGAACAGTTGATGGATATGGTCGTTCCAATGGTGGAGGAGGGGCGAAAAATTCTGATCTTCTCTCAGTTTACCTCAATGTTGGAACTGATTGAGCAGCAGCTCCATCACGCAGAAATTGGCTATGTGAAACTGACTGGAAAGACCAAGAAACGGGATGAAGTCATTACAGCATTTCAGTCTGGACAAGTGCCGGTATTTTTAATCAGTCTGAAAGCAGGAGGGGTCGGTCTGAATTTAACCGCCGCAGATACAGTCATTCACTATGATCCATGGTGGAACCCTGCTGCTGAAGATCAAGCTTCAGATCGTGCATGGCGGATTGGACAGGACAAGCCAGTATTTGTGTATAAGCTGATTACCAATAAAAGCATAGAAGAAAAAATTCTTGCCTTACAGCAAAATAAAGCAGAACTGGCACAGTCTATTCTAAGTACCGATCATGAGGGCGAAGCGAAACTGACGGAAAATGACGTGATGAACTTGTTTGAGAAATTTTAGTTTGGTTTCAGATTACCCTAATCATCTGTAAGTATCTGAAAGTCTGGATGCAATTTTTTCCAATGTTCTCTTAATTTTTCTTTATGAACAGAAATCATAGGTAAGTCTAGTAATAGCACTGGCCATACTGACCGTGCTTTGTCCATGATCACGTGAAGCTGTTTTTCAATAACACGCCATGGAACACCGACTTTTTCAGCCCATTGTTCAAAGTGTTTCATCTCAGCTAAATACCAATCTTTATTTTTGGCAAGATTTAATGCGAAATGACGCTCATTTTCAATATATACACTGGTCATTAATATATCGTATGCGGGAGATAATCTGGGTGCACTTTTATCATGATAAATCATACTCCAGTTTTTTAAGTGCGCATCTCCATTGGCGAGTAAAATATTGACGAGTAAGCGGCTGGCAAATTGCTGAATATCAAGAATTTTGTTATCTGAATATTGATAAATGATCTTTCCTATCTGCTCATAATTTGTGGTGCTGTATTTCTGATGTGGATATGCGCCGAAGATCTGAGCAAAATCTTCGATGTGAATAAGCTCTGTAGTATCAGCAGTACTCTGTCTATCAAATCTTTTGATTGCGAAAGCATATTGCTCTTGGGGTAAATTTAATGGTGGAAGGTCTTGTAAAAGGGCCATATCCACCAAGCGAATCTCAGGGACATCTATTCCGACCGTTTTGGCAAGGGTCATCATAGAATATTCATTTAGCGGAACAAAAGCATGTCTGGAAGAAGGAGTTTTGATAATCCAGTCCCCGAGTAGAGTCGTTTCCGTTGCCTGTGCTAGTGTAAAACGCCCATCTTTGGCTTTCATGGAAAACTTCATTTGGACGCCGGCCAAGGAAAACTTATTATCTGTTCGAATCTCTTGCTTTAAAATCTGATCTGGATTCGAGATCTGCAGTTTGAATTTTATTTCATCTGGAATTTCTTCTGGATCTAATGGGGTCGCAATGAGTGCTCCAGGTAAGTCATGACCTAAAGCTGCCAATAACTGAAATTCATTGTCTATATGTACTTTAAGGCTTTGTGCAATGAGTTCGCGTAATGCGCCTTCTGGTAGCAAGTTTGATAGCAAGGGGTGTAAGCGCTGATGTGTAACATAAGTCTTTTCTAAAATCTTATCTGCTTGAGGATACAAGGGGGAAGTCAGCAAGCTCAAGGTCTGGCGTTGCTGATCAAATCGGAAAGAATCCGTAAAAACCAGAATATTTTTTCCGCTCTGAAATCCTGCCAAGTATCCAACGACAGCGTGATGTAATGTTAATTTCAGGACGGCAACAGTATTCATGGTTCCTCTCCTCCGAGAAGACCCTTCCATGGGTTAGTCATTAAGTCATCCTGATCTTCAATAGTGACTTTAATTTCATCATTCAATAATTGTCTAATCAAATGAACCTTATCATCAGGGATGAGCATCAGTTGAGCATTTAATCCTGCCGCGATAATTTCTAAGGTCTCTAATCGAGGGTTGCCCTGACTTTCCAGCTTTTGGTATTGCTGTCTTGAAATGCCTGTACGGGATTGCATATCAACTTGCTTTAAGCCCAATTGGGTTCGTCTTTTTTTGATTTGCTGAAGTAAAGACTCATTCATTGTAGACACATTTATTGCTTTTTAGTGTTATAAGAAACATATTAGTTTCTTTTTTCTTGAAAAGCAATTTATGATTTTATCATTTCGATCTGCAAAACAGCCTTAGCTACGTAGTGATCTGAAATGACTCTGAAAATACAGTTAAAATTTGCATTCGGACCCGCATCCTTTGTGATGGCCAGTTATTTTGATGCCAAGGAGACCCACACATTTAGAATTTTAAAAGCGGCTTTACGTTTAATTATCTTATGGATTGAAAATTGGGGTAGTGTCAATAGATCTAAAATTATAAAACGATATTATTGTGTGATTGTTCTACAATATAGCCTAGAGCTTTATAACTTTTACTCCTTCTCTGAAACATTTTGACAAATATCGGATGGTTAACATCAACATAATCATATACCTGAACTTCAAATTTACCTTCATTTGATCTATGAATACGCCCAACATATTGAGCCAAAGTGCCTTTCCATGAAATCGGGAATGCCAAGAACAAGGTATCTAAACGAGGAAGATCAAAACCTTCACCAATGTATTTTCCCGTGGCAATCACAACATGAGCATCATCTAAATTTTGTTTTTCTTTTATGTTTTTTGTATGGCTCATACCTCCCTGTAAAATAGATGTTTTATACCCTAAATCATTCAACTTATTTCTAAGATTTTCGGCATGTTTTCTACGTTCAGTTAAAATTAACGGGATCTGACCATTTTGAATACAATGAGAGACATCTTTAATAATGGCATTATTACGTTCTGTATCTTCAGTAAGATGTTGCATCAGCTTTGAAATATGTGGTTTATTTTCGGTACCAAAGAAAATTTCTGGGAATTCACCTTCATAATTTACTTTTATTAATAATTTTTTAAGCTGGGTGTGATTGTTGGATTTCGCTTTGTATACAATAGAACCAGCTTGCATGAAAATAATGGGTTGATGCCCATCTTGACGTTCTGGTGTAGCAGTTAACCCGAGAATGTAGTAGGGACTGACTTCACTGAGAAGAAATTCATAGCTTGGTGCGGATAAATGGTGGCATTCATCTACGATAATTTGTCCGTAATTAAAGGCGATAGGTTTGATTGAATTATTTACACGGTTGATTAGACTTTGATATGTTGCAATGTCAATTTGATTAGATGGTTTGGCTTTTCCACCTTGTATTGTACCAATTTCGACATCGGCTAAAAATGAATGTAATCGTTCTTTCCATTGAGAAACAAGTTCTTTGTTATGAACAATAATGAGTGTATTTGTTTGGCGTTTGGCAATGATAGAGATTGCAGTAACAGTTTTTCCAAAAGCCGTTGGTGCATGTAGAACTCCAACATCGTGTTCAAGGATTTTTTTACATGCCATTTCCTGTTCAGAGGATAATTCGGTAAGTAGATTTATATTGACTAATATGTTGCCTTTAGTACGTTGATCTTTTAGTTTTATTTTAGTATCTTGTTGATTAAGCAAGTGAATTATATCTGTTAGGCATCCTCGTGGTAAACTGAGATATTGTCCTTCAAGGCGGGCACAGCATATGTGTCTTGGAATTCCTGTCGTTGAAAAACGCATTGCTTGTGCTTTAAAAAAACGAGGGTTGGAGAAAGTGGCTAATCTTTTTAATTGAGCTATCAATTGAGAGGGTAATGTCTGAATTGGAATGTGAATCATATTTGCGAATACCAATTCAATAGCGTCTGGACATCCCGCGATCTTTTGATTTTTTTTAGGAATATTTTTTACCCATGGAGCCTCATGGTCAACATCTGTTTGATTCTGTTCGATGAAATTGTAGCCTAGTTCATTCACAATATTATTAACTTCAGAAGAACTCATTAATTCAGTTTGTTGTAAAACAGTCCATGGGTCAGTAAAGGCATTAAAGTTACTGTCAATAAAGGTACTATTTCCTAGCGCTCTTGCGTGCTTTTGTAAGGGTAATGCTATTAAATTTCCAAATCCGCCTGCTGGCATGTGATCTTGATTTGGAAACATACGATCATAAGATTCAAAATCTAGAGCTGGATAAAGTTCCATGGCCTTATCTAGAATACCTGCACCCATTAAGCGAGCTTGCTTAGCTGCAATTGGTTCAGAGAAAAATATCCAAACATGTGCGCCATTACCTGAACGAGAGCGCTCAACCAAAAATGGTATATTTAAAGATAAGCACGCTTCAGAAAATGCAGTTACACAATTTTTCCAATCTGATTTATCAAAATCTACTGCGAGTAACCTACATTGATCTGTTGCTAATAGTGGGTAAATGCCTATAACTTTCTGTCCAGTTAAATGAGAATAAAGAACTTCTTGTGTGATGGGTAATAGTTGACGGCTTTTACAGTCTGAACATTTAATTTGAGGTTTGTAACAAATGCCATGTTTCCACTCATTTGCACAAGCAACAGAATAACCAGATTTTCCACTGCTATTTTCCCAACGATAAGCAAAGGTATCAGTTCGTCCAATAAACCTTTGAGAAAATAATAAAAGTCTTTCTTCTGCTGATAAATAATTCTTATTTTTTTCTTCAAGCGATATAAGTTTTTCTTTTTCTTGATAAAGGCTTTGATATTCATTTTGTAATAATGTGATTTGGTCTAAAATTTGCTGTAATCTAACTGCAATTTCTTTTAACTTATTATTCACTGATTTTTCCTAAAACACAGCTATTACTGTCCTAATATCAAATCTTAAATTAAAGAATTACAATATAATAAATCAATTAATTTTCAAAATATTATACAAAATTATTTATATGCATTAATTTCTTTAAAGTTTAGCTCGAAGACCCTCTAGCAATTGTAAAACAGAAAACAATCCCTGAGCATTTTGAATCTGTTCTACCGGAATACCATTAGTTAATTTATTTGATGACTTCATGAAATGCTGCATCCAGGTAGTATCTCCACCCGCCAGAGTCTCTAGTGATGTGGTAATACGGATTAAAGTGAGGGCTATTTCTCCTTGTTTTGAAGTGGGATCTAATTCAAGAGAGGTTAAAGTTTTCACCGAATCTATACTGAGTATTAAGGCTAGTTGATCCTGTGCAAGACCAAGTCGTTCAGCAGCAGCTAAAACTGCCTTAGCTAATATCATTTTCTGTTTTGCAGTTTTTTCTGATGTTGTATGCATGACCTATCCCTGTTTCAGACGCTGCTAACTTAATTTTTACTAAACATATATTAAATTTGGCTTTAGATAAGGAAGCAACGGTTAAATTATTTAACAGCATGTAGTTATTTTTAGACCTTCGGCTTTAAGTTCAAGAGATCGAGGTCTGCCAATACAGGCTAAATCTAAACAGAATTTAAATGCGGCCAGTGCTTTAGTATCTTTTGTTGAGTAAAGCTGGAGACGAACATAATCTTCTTGAGTCGTAGGATGCTCTGTTGTGCTCGATTTAGCCAGCTTCAGTAATAAAGGCTGTTTCTTTTTATCTAGCAATTGTACCAAGTCTTGTCCGAGCAAATGCCAAAATTGATGGGGAAACAGGTCTTTTACCTTGGAATAAAATGATTCCAATTGATCGATTTTATTCCATCGATAATGAATGCCGGTATGCGAAACCGTAACACGACTTAAAAATGTCTCAAGCACCGCTTTTATTTCATCTGGCTTTTTTTCAAAGATATTTTGAATATTTTCAAAGAAATAGTTTCTTGCTATGCGCTCTTCAACGGTATCTATCATGGCGGGTTTCAAAGGTTTATCCAGATGATTTTTGTTGTTGAGATCAAATAACCTTGGGTTGCTTTTTTGAGATTTGAGTTGGCCCAGTTGTTTGGCATTTTCATACCAATAGCTAACCAGTTCGACAGGTAAGCTCATTTCTTGTGATACCCGGTCTGGATCATGATGAATTTCCAGTAAATTTAGGCACTTAAAAAACCATGCAAATGAAACTTTAGATTCTTTTGTTCCTGCGAAATATTTAAAAAAATCATGAGGCTGTGAGTTAAATGAAACCTCATCTAGAATGTCTTCTACGTTACTTTTTAACCAGTCAGTTTGATCGTTAAGTAACTGCTGACTTAAATGAACAGCATGCTTTTCAAAATTGAATGGAGCAGAATCTTTTACTGTGTTTAAAAATTTGAAAGAAGGTAGGTAGCCCATCATCTTCTTTGCTAATTGAGTATCGATGTCTGGATGATATTGCAGTATTTTATGCCC
This sequence comes from Acinetobacter sp. P1(2025), assembly GCF_051390655.1. Classification (NCBI taxonomy): domain Bacteria; kingdom Pseudomonadati; phylum Pseudomonadota; class Gammaproteobacteria; order Moraxellales; family Moraxellaceae; genus Acinetobacter; species Acinetobacter sp. P1(2025). The sequence goes on along the minus strand of NZ_JBPKBJ010000007.1, from coordinate 74,374 downwards.
AGCGATCAGGTAGCTAAGATGAATATAGCTTTTAAAGGTTTCTGTAGGGTCAATGTGACCCAGTAAATGGGCAATCATAAACCAATGATTTTGACCATGCGTATGACGGAGTAATTCTGCTCGAATAGATTGATATTCTTCTTCTGTATAATCCGTCAGATTTTTGACCAATGGAGCGTAATTACAGTTGAGAACAACCGATAGGTGATTCGCTGCTGTGTGTCGAAATGAGTGGAAAGAATAATCATGAGTTTTAAAAAGCTCGTTCATAATCATTCTAAAAGGTGTTGTCACCGTATGTTTGTTCAGCTTGCTATTTTCATTCCAATTACGGAATAGGTATAAGTTTTCCTGATTGAGTAATCGTTGCTCGACTACATAATTACGAAATATTTGATATTCATCGGTTTTTAATAAGCAATACACAGGGACTTTGCGTTCAGCACTATCTGTTTTAAGTTGATGTAAGTTTCCTTTCTTTTTTGAGCCGTAGGGCTGAATCCATACGGATAGACAGCTCAAGCCCTCGATATCCCGCACACGTAAGCCCAGAATTTCATTAATACGCATACCGGTTCGGTAAGCTAAGATATAGATGATTTTTAATATCTTATAAGTGTTTTCTTGACTATTAGCACCTGAAAATAAGGTATCTAACTTGTTCATGAAAGCTTGATAAGTCAAAGGGCTAATAATACGGGCTCTAGGCCTATTTTGTACAGCGATTGACTCTAATTCGAGAGGTTCAGCTTCAAAAACTATTTGTTGAAAGCTCTGGAAGCGCTTCAACATACTGACAGTTTGACCAATGGATTTTTTAAAGTTAGGCTCGCCGGCTTCAGCTGCAAGTCGGGTGTTTGTAATGATTTGTCGGTAGATATTAATGATTATTGTATTAGGATCATCTTCGCTATCTAGATATTGTAAAGAATGGGTCAGCCAAGGCTCTGCAATACGCGAATAATAAGTGTAAATCGAACCGTCTTTTAAACGCTTATTCTGCTGAAACGATTTTTGAAATTGGCTAGTGCAAAAATTTAAACGTTCAGCCAGTGACTGAATTTGTTCTAATTCTGGTTTATAAAGGCTGATGAGCCATAAGGCGACACGTTTACTGTACTCATTAAATTTATTAGTATTTTCAATGCAATATTTAATGATTAATGCATCGATGCTTTGATCAGTTTGTGTGGTACGAATCAATTGTAAAAGGTCTTTGTGAATCTTTATCACATCATATAATGCTTGTTGAATGTCATCATTTGAGTAAGATTGACCCACAATAGATGGTGATTTTTCTACATCTGAATCAGTAAGAGTGTTCTGCTGATATTTAAATTTTGGATGAAGAAATCGTTCAAATTCTATTTCTGATAAGCCACAGGTTGCTGTATTTTCAATGAGACATTGTGACAGAGCAGGATCAATGTCAACTTTCGGCAGTTGCATCCAGTTGAAGCTAGCGTAGTCGCGTAATAATTTATAAGTTTTAAGATTAAATGGTAAATTTATCTTATTAAAAATAAGCTGTAGATAATCTTCTACATTCTGGTTTACTGTACGAATATTTCTGCTATTAAAATGAATTAACCATAAGCGGGTAATTTGATCAGGAATAAAATTACGCGATTTACGGATGGTTTTTTCATCAATAAAGAGATCTCCATAGGAAGGGGAGAGCGGTTCTAAAAATATAATGTTCAGATTTTCGATCTTTCTAATTTTGGCCGGATCTTTTAAATGTTGAAGCAAAGCCTCTAAAGAGGCTTTTTGATTTAAGCCGGAATAAAGCATGGCAGAAATAACAATATTTCCAATGATTTCATCATCAGAAAATGTCTTGCTATCTTTTGCTAGAATCCAGTAGTCCCAAAGCTTATCAAGAACTTCATCAACCTGCTGTCCCTTCTCGATCCAGTCCATCGTAAAAACTGGCTGATCACGCTTCATCTCAAATGTCAGATTCGGTAGGGGCAAAGTCTCACGACGATTTAAATTGATTTGCTTGATATATGACCGAAAAAATTCATGTGCATATTTTTTCCAGGCCAAGCTTGGAGCTTTGCGTTTAATAAACTCATAAATTGCTGGATATAAGGATTCAAGATGCCCTTTTTGTTCCAAATCTTGTTCTTGGAAGTATTGAATTAGCTCCTGTTCTACATCTACTCGAAGCTGTTCTTCCTGATCGAGTCGGTCTTGTTTTCTACGTGCTTCGGCATATAGTGTTCGAGTTTGCTTAGTACGTTTATTGAGTGAGGACATCGAGTTCAATACCGGTAATATTAAAATGATCTTTCATTTGTTCAAGAATATGAGCAATCCTTGAATATTGTGAAATAGATAAGCTGGAATAAGGATGAGCAGCTTCTTGCTGCATCGGTTCATGACCGAATAAAGCTAAAATTTCAATTTCGCTAATTTTATGGCTGAGAAACGCACGGGCAGTATGCCGGTGCCAGTTTTCATGTAGCAAACTTAACTCAGGGTTAGATTTTTTTATAATCGAAGGCCTTAAGGGGTACCATTGACCATCCTGAAAGATATTCAATAGTGGGAGCTTGCTCTCTAAAATTTGTTGAATATGTTGTGGAATTTCTGGCTGACTAGGAGCAATTTGAGTTTTAAAATAATGTAAAAAATCTATGAATTTCTGGAGTTCTTGTACAACAAAATGACCCAGTGGAATTAAACGTCCATAGCCTTGACGCCCACCCACCTCCTTATCAGAAACCATGCATATTTTTCTTTTCAGGTTAAAGCTTTTTAAAAAACCTGGAAATTCAGCGACGGGTCGTGCAGCAGTAAAGAGCAACAAGAAATGCCACATCCACAGATTGTAGTGATTAAAAATTGCTATCCAGTCGTCTTCTTTTTGTGAAATTATTCTGAATTTGAGAGTGGCAAAGATATTTTGAATCACATTTGAAGTAGGTGCTTTGCGGCTTCCAAAGTTTTTTTCTGCAGCATATTCAATATTCTGGTAGTCATCGGATAACGACTCACACAGCTCTTTTAAAATTGAGACATATTCAGTCTGTAAAGTCAGGATATTTTGATGACAATAAGAAGTAGAAGAAGACTTATTGGCATCAATACCAGTAAGAATGTCAGCAAGCTGTTTATTTCCAGTGCGTTGCAAAATAGTCTGATGTAAAAGAGAGCCAATTCTTATTAGTGATAATTTTGGAATATAAAATTTGGCTCTCAGCTGTTTCAAATGTTGCTGAAGGTCCTCTTCCGTAACGGGGTCACCGTCTCGCAGAGATTCAATAAATGAATTCGGGATCGGGATGTCCAGATGAACTGTTTGGTTGAGCAAGCCCTCTGGATAAGCAAAATCCTTATTTTCAAAAATTGAAAATTTACTTCTCAGATAATATTGTCCATTGCTTTGCTTGATTTGTTGGCGAGCGTTTAAATTTTTAGCACGTTTACTTTGTAGACGTAGCCACTCCTGGATTTTATTTCCTGTCAGAAATGACAACATCAGGATCAAGGATGCCTTCTTTTTTTTGGTTTCTTTATCCTTGTCTTTAGAGTCTTCTTTAATCTCAATAATGTAATTTTTATATAGTTCAGTAATTAGGGCACTTATGCTTGTGGTATTAGGAAAGAGGCTGCTGTATGGCAGCAAATGTTCTTTCCGTTGAATATGTTTGGCAACCAGAGGCAGCACATAGCTCTGGCTGGATTCTGAATATGCAGCAAGGGGGGTAACGATGGTTGGGTCTACTAATATTTGACGTGTATCTTGGTCATCTAGTTGTTGTTCTATATTGAGGGCTTTAGATTTTTGCCCTTTTTTAATTTCTGAACTTTCTGCAATCAGCTGATCTTCGTCTAAAAATTCATGTTGCAGTTGCGTCTCGATGCTCGCTTTTGCAATTTTTGCCTTATTTTCCAAAACATAATTAAAGGTGATGCGGATCACGTTTAGCAGGTTTTGCATAAAATCATTAGATGACTCTTTATCACGTTCTTCATCAATAACCTCATTCAAATACCGAATAAATTCAACTAAGGAAAGGGAGGGATCTTTAAGATACTTTTCCCAAAGGAGTCTATATTCAGGAGTATTTTGATATTCTTTTTCGGAACTTAGAATCCGATTGGCGGTACGGAAGCGTTGGAATAAACGTTTTACAGTATTGAAATGTTCAGTGTGATCCTCTTTAAAAAGTTCAGGTTTAATGTCTGGCAGTGCAATTAAATAGATTGCTGCTTTTAAGACTAGGATATTCCAGATTAAGGCATTTTCTTCTGACTCTGCTAATTGTGCAATTGAGTTCACATACCAAGTAACGGGTGTTGCACTAACAGTATGTTTTCGAGAGGAGACTAAGGCAGCGGGTCTAGCAACAACAGAATTGGTTTGTAGATCAAAATCTAATAGATCGAGGTTCAGCTCCTTCAGATATTGATCACTGGGGTGTGAAGTCAGTAAATCAGCAATATATTGAATATGTTCTGCACGGTTGAACTGCTCGTCACCAAAGAGTTTTTCCAGTGTCTGTTTTAATGATACCCGCGGAATATCAGCAGCATTTTGACGGCTTGGGTTAGATTCTGACATTATGCTTTCCATAACTGATCTGGCGTGAGAACGAAGTCCACATTGTTTAAAAGCTGTTGAACAACTTCACTGGTTTGTTGCAGTTGATCTAGCACATTTTGTCTTTTCCGGTTTATAACTTTATTGCGATAATTCAGCTGATTTCGTGTATATGACAGTAGATAGGCAAGCAGATCCAAACTCATTGTACGGTGAGGTTTGAAAGAGTTTTCTTTGTTTAACTTGTAAATAGCCTCGGCAGAAATGTATTCATTTATTAAGTTATGTAACCTTTTGGGATTTAATCTATTAAGATCATAATAAGTAGATGATAGAAATTTTAGAAATTCGGAACTAGCCACATTTTTTAATAGTTCGATTTTTTTGTTATCTTTGGGAAGAGAATGGATAATTAGATTAATTTCTTTGGGTGCGTTCTGAGTCCAGTATAGGAACCATTGGAAATTACTGGCGATGGTATAACCGGATAGATTAGTATCTTTCCAGACGTGAATTTCGGGACGTGGATTCAAGATACCTAGATCTGTTTTTAAAGCTTTGAAAGCCTCTTGATAGCAAAGATAAATTCCAGAAAAATCAGGGTGTATACTGATTTGGAGTTTATTAAAATTTTTGCACAACAATTTTTTAGGTGCGCCAAATTTTTCATTGAAATCAAAAGACGTTTCCATAGTCCTCCATAAGTGTAAAAAATAATCAAGTGAATATTCTTATAATTTTTTGAAATATTAAACAAGATTGATCTACCCTATATTTTGTGTCTATTTACAATTCATATACAATATATTGTGATTTTTTTATATTTTTAAGAACTGGGTCATAACTTATAGCAATGCTATTTATTTTAAAACTTAGAGGCTCTTAATATAGAAATCAAACAACTGAAACAGTTAGAAGTCGTTACAGATGTTATATGTGATGTATGCAACCAATCAACGAAACTGGCGTTTGGCACTTTATATGCACATTGGTGTTATGGTTCCAAGCATGACGGGGAAAGATATGAATTGCAGTTATGTGAGAAATGTTTCTTTTATGCCTGGGCGACATTAAGAAAAGAGCGAGCAGATGAGTTTATGTTTGATGAAAATTTTGACCTTTCAACACTAGATGGGTTTGGGTTGAAGTGAACCTATCACGCGACAGGTTCTAAGAATCCAAAAAATACTGACTCAGATCCAAGCCAGCAACTTCATTTTTAATGGCGAGTAAGCGATTCAGGAAAAATATTTTTCTTTGCTTCGAGGTCACTGAGTTCGGAAAAGGCCTGAATACCGCCTGCGGCTTTAATTCCATCTAAAGCGACAGATAGAGCTTCCTGATCTGACGGGAATGTTTCATCCCATACCGTAGAAGTACCATTTTGGTTTACCACTTCCAGTGTCCAGTCACTATCGGGTAATCGATAAATTAGAACTTCAATTTGCTCATTATCCTCTTGTAAAATTTGAGACAAGGGAGAATCGATTAAATCATTTTCATCATAATCCATAGTACTGTCATTATCAGACATCAGCGGCAGCCTTTATTGTATTTAACATCCGTCCATAGTAATGAATGAATTAAATTTTGCCTAGCAGTGGATATTATGGGGTACAAAGAATGGCTAAATTCAAAAAATAATTGCCCCGACAATAAAACAAAATAATCCAAAAATTACCCAAATCCAGACATTCGATTTAGGTTTCTCAGTATGTGATGTATAGAGTGGTGGTTGTTCCTGAGCAGGATTCTCTTGGTTGCCAGTTCTGTTCTTATAGGGTTGGTGCTTGGAATAGGATAGGCCTGTGCCTGGAATACCAACGCTGGTTCGGGTGCCTTTTTTGCCAATATTTAAAGAAGCACCAGGTGTGCCAATGCTTGCACTGCTGATGCCTTTATGCGTCAGATTGATTTTTAATCTAGGTAATATTTTAATACTCTTGCGAAATCTGAAGCCCATATTTTTTCCATTTACAAGAACCAGTTTGGTTTCTATCTCAGTTGTCCGGATACAGTGAAATAAGAGTTTGATTCATTCATAGGACTGATCATTTGACTTATCTAGTGAAATATCAGTATGTTCTTTAACATAAGATATTGGCTTTTAGACAATGAATCAAACATCAAATTATTACAATCAACATGCTCAAGCATTTTTTGAAAATACCTATCAGGTTGAAATGGAAAGTCTATACGCACCATTTCTAAGATATTTGCCGGAACAGGCATTGATCCTGGATTTGGGCTGTGGCTCGGGGCGGGACACTTTGGCATTTAAGAAAAAAGGCTATCAAGTTGAGGCAATTGATTATTCTACCGAGCTGGTTGAAAAGGCGAGAGAGCTGACAGGCATCGAGGTACGTCAGCAAAGTTTTTATGAGCTGAATGAAGTAGCTAAGTATAATGGGATTTGGGCTTGTGCTTCTCTTTTGCACTGTGAAAGAGATCGCCTGACTGAAGTGCTGGCGCGCATATTTAAAGCATTAAAGCCAAATGGTGTGTGTTATATGTCTTTTAAATATGGCGATACAGACCGTGAGAAAGAAGGGCGCAGCTTTACTGACTTGAATGAGCAGCAAGCTTACGACTTACTCAAACAAATAGATCAGACTTTACTGTTACAGCAATGGATTACTGTAGATAAACGTCCAGACCGTACAGAAGAGTGGATCAACGTAATATGGAAAAAGCAATCACATGCTTTTGATTATTACCCACAGCGTTTATACAATCGTGCCGAGTTAATGAAAGAGCCCTCTTTGATTCCTGCAGAACACGGGATTTATTTTTGGTGGTTCAAAACAAATCCACCGGGAATCCCAACAAAAAACTGTATAACGTATCAAGAATATACTTTGTTGTATGCTGGCATATCGCCTGACAAAAAGACTAAACCAAATAGTAAATCAAACTTGAGAATACGGCTTAAAACACACTTTGCAGGTAACGCAGAAGGTTCAACGCTAAGACGAACATTGGGCATACTTTTGGCTGAGATGAGTGGGTATCCGCTTAGAAGAGTAGGGTCAGGTAATCGCATGACTTTCACGCATTCAGGTGAACAATGGCTGGATGCATGGCTTGAAGATAATGCATATGTGTCCTGGATAATTTGTGAAGAACCTTGGAATGTTGAGGAAAAGGTTTTTGAACAAACGATACTGCCACTCAATTTGAAAGGTAATCAGCACGAGTTTAAAGAAACCCTTTCAGCTATGCGTAAAAAAGCCATTCAAAATGCGAAAATGATGGAAATCGCTACGGAAGCAGGGTTACAAAGACAGGTGAAGCTTCAACATGTGGCAGGATGATCACTTTATAGAAAATAATAAACCTACACCCAACGAGCAGCTGAAATTCTTGAAGCATATTCAGCAGATATTGCAGTCAGGGACTTTTACTTCGACATATAAGTTTGCTTTGCTGATAAGTATCACGCGTCTGGCGATTGAACAGGGTCAAGATACCGGTGCTGCCTTGCATTTGGAATATCAGGATATTGCTGAAAAGTTTATTGACCTGTACTGGAAACAGTCACTACCGTTTCAGTTTAACCAATATGAGCCTTTTATCCTTAAACAAGCCACTGGACAGCAGGCAAAAATCATCAGTGAAATCCAAAAGGCACAGCAACAATTCAAGACCTTGGCCGCACTGAGAACAGATGTACTTTACTGGAACAGGCTAAAGCGAACAGTGGCAACAACGGTAAGGCAAATGCCGGTGTTATATTTGCAAAACCTGAATAGTCAAACCATAGAGTTTCTCTATAGTCTTGAAGATTCCAAGCAGTCCCTCAAGCTATTGCCCAAGGTGATGTATTGCTTGAGACAGTTTAGTGAAATTATTGAAGAGTTGTGCCAGAAGCGCTGGATTGATTTTGTCCGGTTGAATAAGCAGAATCTGGTTGTATTAGATGGGTTACCTGACCTAGATGAATTCATGTTTGCACCGAGTCGTAACCAACTAGGACAGGTTGCAGACTTTCTGATTGATCTACAGCAATGCCAATGTTTCTATTGCGGTAAAAGCCTAAAGAACTCTAAATATGCAGTGGATCACTTTATTCCTTGGTCTTTATATCCTGCCGATACCGGACATAATTTTGTCCTAGCGGATGAAAAATGCAACTCACAAAAAAGTAATTATTTAGCATCACAGCAATTCTTACATCAGTGGCAGGAGCGTAATCATCTGCATGATCAATCTATTATTCGAGAGATTTCTCAATTAGGTTTTCTAACCGATCTGCAACGTTCGCATCGGGTTGCCGACTGGGCGTATAAGCAGGCAATAGAGAATGAGTATTTAGTTTGGTTGGGTGGTAAAGATAAACAGATATACCACAGTAATTTATAAAGCCTAACTATACTTAAGACCTAAACACACTTTAATAAAGAAAAAGACTTAAATTATTAAATCATCGGTAGAAAGTACGAAGCGAAATCGTAGGGTGAAAAGTATGGTAGTTATTGTTGATGTTTCTACCCGAAGTCGTATGATGGCGGATATCAAAGGACGGAATACGGAACCTGAGATACTAATCCATAAATTACTACATAAAAAAGGATTTCGCTTTCGTCTTCATGTGAAGAATCAACCAAGAAAACCAGATATTGTTTTGCCTAAATATAAGGCTGTGATTTTTTGTAAATGGATGTTTTTGGCATGGTTGTAACGGGTGCCGTCTTTTTAAATTACCCGCCACCAGAATTGAATTCTGGCAGGAAAAAATAACCAAGAATCAAGCTAAGGACAGTAAATCAATAAATTTATCGTTAGAGAATGGTTGGAGAGTAGGTGTTGTCTGGGAATGTAGTATTAGAGTTGCGAGCAAAGATCCAGATAGGGGGTAATCAATATTACTTCTGAATAGTTAATAAGTGAAAGCTCTTTTATTGAAGTAATTTAAGCTAGCTTCTGAACTGTTCATTCATTAGCAATTCTGATGTTCAGGCATTATTGACTGAACATCAGAATTTAGTTTTTATAAATCGCTATAATGTTTTTTTAATAATGAGAAAACAATCTTGCTGATCTGTCGAGCAAGAAATGGAGGTACAGCATTTCCAACCTGCGTATACTGATTAGTACGGTTTCCTTCAAATATATAATTGTCGGGGAATGTTTGTAATCTTGCCGCTTCCCTTACAGTGAGACTTCGACATTGCTTTGGATCATAATGAATGAAATAATGACCATCTTTTGAAATATGGCTTGTTATTGTGGTGGCTTCCTTATGAGCAAGCTGCACACGAAAACGGTCATTATAAGACCCAGAATTCCAGTTCTGGTGTTGTGGAGCAAGCTTAGTCGGGAAATTTTCAGCTTTAGGTGATAACCCTCTCTGTTCACCATATAATGCACAAAAACTGTATCTGAGCAGATCTGACTCCATATGTCCTCTTGTCTCATGATTGAGAACCATATTCAGTTTAGGATCAAGAGTCCATTTTCTCAAATGATCTGGCAACTGGTTCGATGATTTATATTTATGAACAGTTTCTTTTCTTTTTAAATCTTTATATGGTTGTAGATCTGTTTTATTAACATCAACACCTATATTATTTAATTTGCTTAGTGTTTCTGTATTTTTTAGAATAACTTCCTTCCAAGAATGATAAGAATCAGGTTTTTTTGATAACCCACTTCGTAATTTAGGTAAATCGCCAATAACTTCTTTAACTGAAACTTTAGGATAAATATTCTTATCCAAGATGTCTGGTATCTGTTTAATATCTTCTCTCACGCCAATCAGAATAACACGGTGTCTTGCTTGAGGAATTCCGAATTCTTCGGATCTAATCAGATAATTCATGTTATCAGAGCTAGAGTTATCTATATCTTTTTTTTTCTCCACAAGGGAATATATTCGATATGAAGGGCAATCTTCTGATCCCGTAATCTTTGAAGGATTTTGCAGGTCATTAAGAATTTGAGGAAATATGAGTTGATTCTCAACTTTGGCAGTAAGAATTCCTCTCACATTTTCCATAACAAATACATCAGGTTTTGCTATCGATAAAACCTTTAAATATTCCTTATAAAGGAAGTGGCGGTGATCTTCTTCAGGAACATAGTTTTTATTGCCAGCATTTCTAGACCGTCCAGCTAAACTATAGGCTTGGCAAGGGGGGCCTCCGATTAAAATTTTAGGTCCGTAATGATTTTCTGTTAGCTCTTTTACTTTAGCATGAATGTGGTCATTATCTTTACCTAATTCAGAAGGACCTTTCAAGGTTTCCTGAAAAGCTGATTCATAAATTTCTTTATATGATTCAAAAAGTTCAGCTCTGGTAAGGTTACCATTTAAATATTGATAGTAACCATCTAGACAGCCTTTTTGTTTTGCAAGTCTGTAAAATGCTCTTGTAGTTAGTGTCATATGAGCATGTGGATCTTTTTCAACAGACATGCCTATTTTAAAAGGATGCTTATTATTATCTATGTAAGAGGCGAATCCTTCGCCAAGTCCACCTGGCCCAGAGAATAGATCAATTACTAAAATATCATTATCTTTCATAGTAGCCTGATAACTTAAAAAACACATGCATAATACCAGGTCCTGTCAATCGCACAAGACTTAAAAAAACTTGATAGGTAAAATTAAATAAAGCCTTGTAATTAAAATGATAACAGTTTGCTTTTCAATAGTAGTGAATTAAAAGTTTCCTAGTAAATTTTTATACTATTTAGTCTGTAATTCCCATTTTTTGGATTATTTTTCAACTATTTGATGCTATATTAATACTATTTTAGAAGAACCTAGATTACTAGCATTAAAAAATTGATGGTCTAGATTGAACCTTCCGGGATTATTATGAAAATCTCATATAAGACTAAGCCTTTGAGTCCTTTACTAAAAGCTACTATTAAAGTTGGTGCTTTAGACGCTGTAAAATTACAAATTGAAAGAGGGGCTCAATTAAATGCGGTAGATTCAGCGGGCCTTTCAGCTTTAATGTTAGCTGCAATTTTCAAACAACCAGATATTTTTCAGTATTTGATCGAAGTTGGAGCTTCTTTAGAGTTAATCGACTCAAAAGGAATGTCGGCTATTGATTATGCAGAAGCAAGTGGTGTTGAAAAAATAAAGGAAATTATACGAGAGGTACAAAATAAGACAATAAATACTACTAGTGACCCGAATCTTCTTAGAGAAGCAATCTCTGATCAAATTATAAATCAATCTACTGAATCTAAGATTGAGCAAGAAATAGTTAGTTTTAAGACGACAATTATTGAGTTCGAAGATAGTAAAGAAATAGAAAAGGAACAAAATTTAATACAGGAGGTTGATAGTCACTTAGTAGATTTTGATTTTGAATTAGATGAAGATTTATCTTTTGATGCGGGATGGGCTTTAGATACGTCTGATCACTGGTGTAGTGATGAAGAAATCGAGGTTCCTGAGAATGACTTAGCTTGCTTGGTGGAAGCTGAAACAATTTATAATAAAATAGTTAATCATCAAATTCTTGATATAGATACGATTGATTGGTCAGATATTGAAATTGATCTACCTGTTAGTCAACAAAGAATAATAAATATAAAAGACGAATTTTCTCATTTATATTATTTGTTAATTCAAAGTACCATTAAAGGAATGGTTTCATATAGCCAAGTATTACAAGCTATTAAGATTGATATTGGTGAGACATATATAGATACAGTACTGCCTGTCATTCTAAATTTGTTTGGTGATTTGGGTGTTTTGATAGAAGACTTTAAGCCGTTCGAAGCTAATTATGAAGATGATGGTATTAATCCATCAGAAAGCCTTATTGAAGATAGTTTAATTAACTTGAATTATGAACTGGAAGGCGATCTTTTCTCATTAAATATTTATTTTTCACAAATCCAAAAATTTGAATTAATTGATCGAGATGAGGAGGAAAGAATTGGCTTGCAAATGAATATTGCTTTGTTGGTCCTTGCCAAAAATATTGCTAATTTACCTACTCATTATTGGTCAATAGTAGTTGATATATTTGAGAATTACTCTACTAAAGGAGAAAATCAACTGTTTGTTGAAGAAAGTGAAGTTGATGAGGAAACAAGTGTTAGTGATGAAATTAAAAATAATGAAATATGTGAAATTGATAACGGAAATAGTTTAGAAATAAGAGAAAATAATGAGAATTTAAACTTCTGGGATATTGTAATTCAGCTAAGAATTAATAATAAATTTTATGAAAGTAATCAATATATTCCACGTCCTAAAATTAAAGATTTAGACAAATTATTAAAAATTGCAGAAAAAGATTTTATTGATATCGATGCTAAAGAAATTATTCATCCTATTACCAAGTATAAAAAAGCTCGTGAAAAACTAATTAAGGCAAATTTCAGGTTAGTAAACTATTTTGCAAAAAAATATGTGTTATCAGGTGTGCCATTAGAGGACCTTATTCAGGAAGGTAATATAGGGCTATTAACAGCAGTTGATCGTTATGATTATCAATTTGGTTATAAATTTTCAACTTATGCAACTTGGTGGATAAAACAATCAATTACTAGAGCGATAGCTAATACTAATCGCTTGATTCGATTACCTGTACATATGTATGAATTAGTTAGTTCTATTGAAATCGCAAGGAAGTCTCTGGAAGACGAAGGTATACCAGTTACTATTTCATCACTGGCACATAAAGCCGGATGCTCAGAGCTGAATGTTAGAAAGGCAATAAGTGCTAATAATTCAGTAGTATTTTTTGATGATGTCTCATATTTAGAGAATGAAATAATTAGCCCATTTTCGGGTCCTGAAGAGGTGATCTTGGCAGCTGACTTAAGAAGAGCAATTTATAGACAGTTGGCTGAATTAGATGAGCGGCCAGCAAAAATTTTGGAACTCAGATTTGGTCTTAAAGATGATAATGATCTTACTCTCGAAGAGGTGGGTAGCCAATTTAATGTTACCCGAGAGCGTATCAGACAAATTGAAGCAAAAGCTTTAAAAAAATTAAGACATATTTCACGTTCTGAATATTTGGAACCTTTTATTACGTTTATAAAAGAAGACTTGAAAGAAGAAGAGAGTACGAAGGAAGGAAGTAATGCATAGCCATATTAAATCTCGTAATGCCCCCCCACAAGCAAGTGCAATGATCGAAGCTTTAAGAGGGTTGGGCTATAACACAGCGACTGCATTGGCTGACATTATTGATAACAGTATTAGTGCTGATGCAAATCATATTGATTTACTTTTTAACTGGGATGGTCAAAAGAGTCGAGTCATTGTTTGGGACAATGGTAATGGCATGAGTGCTGAAGAAATTGATAAAGCAATGAGATTAGGGGGGAGAAGTCCATTAGAACAAAGGGATGCCAAGGATCTGGGTCGTTTTGGTTTGGGGCTTAAGACTGCTTCATTTTCTCAATGTAGAAAATTGACTGTAATATCTTGTGGCAAGGATGGAACCCATAGTCTCAGATGGGATTTAGATGTCTTAGCCCGTCAACAGGATGGGGTGTGGCATTTATTGGAAGGCCCGTTTCCAGAGCTTGAGGATTTAACTAAAGATCTAAATCATGCTGGTCACGGAACAATGGTAATTTGGGAGGAGCTAGATAGAATTGTATCTTCAAAATTTACCGTTGATGACTGGTTGAATCTTATAGATCAGATCGAATCTCATTTATCTATGGTCTTTCACCGCTATCTGGAAATAAAAGAAAAACTTACTATCCGGATAAATGGAAAAGCAATTAAACCTTGGGACCCTTTTTTTTCAGGACATCCATCAAAACCATGGAATTCACCAGTTCAGCCTTTTAAAAATACGCAGATTGAAATTGAATGTCATGTATTACCCCATAAGGATCGTCTAACTGCACAAGAGTTGAAAATAGCTGAAGGACCAAATGGGTGGATAGCTCAACAGGGTTTCTATGTTTATCGTAATGAACGATTAATAGTGGCAGGTAGCTGGTTAGGTCTTAAATCTTCTGATTCCCAAAGAAAAGCATGGGTCAAGGATGAAATCCATAAACTTGCAAGAATAAGGCTTGATATCCCAAATACAATGGATAAAGAGTGGGAAATTGATATTCGAAAAGCTGTTGCACGACCACCAGTATATTTACGGAAATGGTTGGCCAGTCATGCTGAAAATACAAGAAATAGGGCGCGCAAGGTTTTTATTAACCGTGGACAAATTACTCAAACTACGATTGATAAGACCGAAGTCAAGCAAGCATGGAAGGCCGAACATTCAAAAAATGGGATGAGATATAAAATAGATTTGGATCATCCGGTTATTAATTCCGTATTAAATAAATCTGAGAATTTACTTCCAGAATTAAAACTTATGTTAAGAGTTATCGAGGAGACTGTACCAGTTCAAAGAATTTGGTTAGATACTGCAGAAAATAAAGAAGCACCATTAACAGGATTTTCTGGAGAATCATCAGAAGCAATTTTAGATATTCTAAAAACCTTATACCAAAACATGGTGGAAATTAAAGGAATATCCCCGGAAGAAGCAAAAATTAGCCTCCGAACAACCGAACCATTTAATAAATATCCAAATCTAATTTCAACTTTATAAGAGTAATATTTTTAGAGAAATATTTTATGTCAAAAATATCTAAAGAAAATGAACAGCAGGTTATTCAGATTGTTCAAACTCTTTTACTTAATGTACAAGACAAATCTTTGATTACCACACAAATTTTAAATGAAAAAATAAATTTAGCTGTTTCATTAGATACTAAATACAAAGAAAATCTGGATAGAGATTACATTATAGAAGAGCTTATAAGGCGTTATAGTGTATGGATTGGGAAAAATAATATATTAGTTAATGATAATGGGCATATTCCTTGGTTGACGAATGAAAGAAAGAAAGAATGGAAATATTGGCAACGGTATAAAGAATGGCAAGATAAGAAATTGCCATGGATCGCGTTAAAAGCTCTGGATGATTCTACAGATACTATTTTAGGTTTACTTGAGGACCCTGAAAGAACTGATCCTTGGGATAGACGAGGATTAGTGGTTGGTCATGTGCAATCAGGTAAGACGGGGAATTTTACTGGATTAATATGTAAAGCAGCTGATGCAGGTTATAAGATTATTATTGTCTTAGCTGGAATGCATAATAACCTGCGGGCTCAAACCCAAATGCGTTTAGATGAAGGTTTCTTGGGTTATGAAACACATCCTGATCCAGATAAAATTAGAATTATTGGAGTTGGAAATATTGATTCTGGAGTTGCAAGACCTAATTATGTGACGAATAGAACTGAAAAAGGGGATTTTAATAATAAACTGGCAAATGGTACTGGTATTAGCCCAGAGCAACGCCCATGGTTATTTGTTGTTAAAAAAAATAAAACAGTCTTAAAGCGACTGCATAAATGGATTCATGATCATGTCGCAAATACAACTGATCAAGAAACAAAACGAAAAATTGTCACAAATCTTCCCCTTCTTATCATTGATGACGAAGCTGACCATGCTTCGGTTGATACAGGCGAACAGATATTTAATGATTCTGGTATTCCTGATGAAGATTATCAGCCAAAAGCGATTAATAGTCTCATAAGACAAATACTTCATTTATTCACACGAAAAGCATATGTGGGATATACAGCTACACCATTTGCTAATATCTATATTCATGAACACGCGGAAACAAAGCTTGAAGGAAAAGATCTCTTTCCAGAATCATTTATTTTGAATCTGGCTGCCCCCTCAAACTATATTGGCCCTTCTAGAGTATTTGGGATTAATGAAGGCACCGATATAAGAAAAGATCAGCTACCAATAATTCATGAGGTAGATGATCATAATTCTGATGATGGATTAACTGGATGGATGCCAATAAAGCATAAAAGTGATCATAAACCTTATCATGAATCAGAATTTGGTATTCCTTTATCTCTTGTAAAAGCAATAGATACATTTGTCATTGCTTGCGTAGTTCGGCAAGTACGTAAACAAGGCGATGAGCATACATCAATGCTAATTCATGTAACTCGTTTTAATGCCGTTCAAAAAGAAGTATTTGAGAAAGTAGATGAATATGTAAAAAAAATAAGTCAGAGACTAATTAGAAAAATTGAGAATCAGGAGATATTATCTAGGTTTAAAGAACTTTGGGAAAGTGATTTCATTCCTACCAATATAACAATGAATGAAGAAGTACCTGATTTGTGTTCTGAATCTTTGCCCACTTGGGAGACAATAGAACAGATTCTGCCAGAGGTGATCGAACAAATAAATGTACGGATGATCAATGGAACAGCAAAAGATGCTCTTGATTATGCAGATAGTGCAGAGGGATTAAAAGTCATTGCTATTGGTGGTGATAAGTTAGCACGTGGTCTAACTCTGGAGGGATTATGTGTTAGTTATTTTTTACGTGCATCTAGAATGTATGACACATTAATGCAAATGGGAAGATGGTTTGGGTATCGTGGAGGATATCTTGATCTCTGTCGACTTTATACTCCTTCTGAATTAGTTGAATGGTTTGAACATATTGCAGATGCCTCTTTAGAATTGAGAGAAGAATTCAATCTTATGGTAGATAGTGGAGGTACACCACGAGATTATGGACTAAAAGTGCAGTCACATCCTGTATTAATGGTTACGTCCCCCCTAAAAATGAGAACTGCAAAGTCTTTATATTTATCATTTAGTGGAACTGTAAGTGAAACAGTAAGCTTTATGAAAGATGAGAAAATTCTAAAAAATAATTTTGAAGCTTTAAGTTACCTGATCAGCACCTTGGGGAAACCATCTAAAACTCCTATGCGGCTCCGTAATAATCCTCCAGATAATAAATCGACTTCTAATAATTATTATTGGGAAAACGTTGAGCATATACATATTCTCGATTTCCTTGATCATTATAAAACTCATCCAGAATCTCTCAAAGCTAACAGTAAAATGTTAAAAAAATTTATTGAAAGCATGGCTGAACAGGGAGAGTTAAAATCATGGAATATTGCATTAATGGGAGGAAGTATTACACGTTCACCTATACAATTATCGGATTCAATTATAGTAAAAAAAGCTGAACGTAAAAGTAACGGGAAGCATGAGGATAGATATGCAATCCGTAGGTTATTATCACCTAGTGATGAAGCATTGGATTTGAACCCAGATGAATGGGCTGAAGCATTGGAAATTGCTTCCCAACACAAAGAAGAGGGAGCTGAAAAAAATAATAATTATCCTAGTGGAATTAGTTGTCGTCTTGTTCGTGGTAAAAATAGACCAGAAACAGGTTTATTAATTATATATTTGCCAGAAGACTCTAAACTTTCTGAGGTGAAAGAAATACCTTATGTAGGTTTTGCATGCAGTTTTCCTTACAGTAATTTAGATAAAAAAGTTGAATATAAAGTAAACAATATTGAATGGGAGAACCTCTATGGGGCTGCAAATTGATCAACAACAGATATTAGTAGCTTGGAAAGCTTTATCTTCAACAGATAATCAGGAGGGATGGGTTACTTTTCCTCTATATAAACATAATAATTGGTCTTTGTTGGCAAGTTACAATCTTTTAAAACGTGAGGAAGCAATTTTTCTGGATATCAATTACTCCCAGATTCTCGAATCAAGGATTACCTTACCTATAGCTCAAGGTTTTAGGGTACAAAGGTTTAATGAGGCGGCAAGAAAAGGTTTTGCTCTTGTACGGCAAGTAGATGGTGATCTGGACTTATTCACAAAGATGATTGTGGATGTATGTAACACAATAATCCAATATCAGGACTTGAATGAAAATAAACTAGTTTCTGTATTTATTAATAGAATTTATGCTTGGCTTTCTTTTATGTCGAAAGGGGAGCGAGAGCTCTCTCAGGAGGCGGAATTAGGTTTAATAGGGGAGTTAGAGGTAATATTGAGTTTAATTTCCTTAAATCTACCTATCTCAGAAGTATTAAATGCTTGGAAAGGGCCTCTGGATGGCCTAAAAGACTTTGAAATGGGTTCTGGTGCTATAGAAACTAAAAGTACATTATCAAATCAAGGTTTTGTTGCAAAAATTAATTCACTCGAACAATTAGATGATAGTGAGAAATCACCACTATTTTTAAATGGCTATCGTTTTTCTCTAAATTCAGTAGGTAAAACATTAACTGAACGAATTAATTTAATTCGTGAGCAGTTAAATGATTATCCAGCTGAACTTTCTAGGTTTAATAACCTTTTGTTGAGAATTGGATATCTGGAAAGTGAGAAAGAAAACTATATCCGTAAATTTAAAACTGAAAACTCGTTTTTTTGGTTGGTTGATGAAAATTTTCCACGATTAGTACCTGGGAATATCGCTGTAAATATAAGACATGCTAAATATGAAATAGATTTAACACCCTTTATAAACCAGTCTATTGATTTAAGTTTAGTTCTTCAGAAATTAGGAATTGGAAATTGTGGAATTAATTGATTTTTTAAAAAATATTCAGAGTGATGTACAAACTGAAATATCTACACGAACTGAAGAATCAGATCAACAAGGTTTATATGCAGAAGTTATATTTACTGAAATTGTTACTCAGCACATGTCAGAGATTGGTATGACATTCGAGCCTGAGATGTGTCGTTATTATGCAAATATACAAGGTATACTCCGTTTAAGTGGCTTTGCAATATCTGAAGAAGCCGATCAATTAGATCTATATGTTACTGAATATAGTGGCAATAACGAATTAGAAAATATTCCTGACTCAGAAATTAAAGCAGCAGCAGAACGCTGTTTGAGATTTCTCAAATACTGTGTTGAAAAAAAGCTATCTTCAAAAATGGATGAGTCTCATGAAGCATACCCATTAGTTCGTACGATAGAAGATGGTTATTCTCAATTTGAACAGATACGGATTTATGTATTAACAGACAGAGTGGCAAAAACTCGTCAATTTCAAAGTAGAGAAATACAAGGTAAAACAATAAAACTTGAAGTTATTGATATATCAAGGCTATTTAATCACCTACAAGAAGGTAAACCTAGGGATGAACTCATTGTGAATTTTGAACATGTTTCTGGTAGCCCACTTCCATGTGTGTGGGTTCCAAATGAGCATGGAGAGTATGATTATGCAATGACTGTAATTCCTGGAGAGGCTTTAAGATATGTATATGAAAAATATGGTCCACGTATTCTAGAGGCAAACGTTAGATCTTTTTTAAGTCAGACAGGAAAAGTAAATAAAGGTATCCGTGATACTTTAATTGATCAGCCAGAACGTTTCATGGCTTACAACAATGGCGTGGTAATTATCGCAGATGAAGCACATTTAGGCAGATTAGAAAACGGTGGAATTGGTATCTCTTGGTTAAAGGGAATGCAAATCGTAAATGGAGGACAAACAACAGCTTCCATGTTCTTTACCAAGAAAAAAAATCCAGCAGTTAACCTGAAAGCTGTGCATGTACCTGCGAAAATCATTGTTTTAAGAAAAACAGACCCTCTGGAAGAAGAGCAACTGATTTCAGATATTTCACGCTATGCGAATAGCCAAAATGCAGTCAAGCAATCGGATCTTTCAGCGAATAAACCTTATCATATTAATCTTGAAAAGTTAGCACTATCAACTTATTGCCCTGATGGTGTAAGCCGATGGTTCTATGAAAGAGCTGGGGGAAGCTATAAAGTAATGCTTGAGCGTGAGGGCAAAACTCCTGCTGGCATTAAACGTATACAGGAACTTATACCTACCAGCAGAAAAATTACTAAAACTGAATTAGCCAAATATGTTTGTGCATGGGAGCAAAAGCCTGATCTGGTGAGTTTAGGAGGGCAAAAGAACTTTACTGCATTTATGAATATGATTCAGTCGACCGATGAGGATAAGCAGTTACAATTTGATGTCATCTATTATAAAAATATTATTGCACAAACCATCATATTCAAAACTGCACAGAAAGTTATCAGGTCAAAATTTCCTGCTTTCCAAGCTAATATAACTGCATATACAGTGGCAATTTTATCTCAAAAAATCGGAAGTCGTGTTAACCTTCAAAAAATCTGGTTAAATCAAAAACTTTCTGAAGGACTTGTTAAACAGATTCTGATTTGGTCAGAGGAAGTTAATAAATACCTGCATGAAAGTGCCAAAGGGAAAATGATTTCTGAATGGGCAAAAAAAAATGAATGTTGGGAATTATTATCGCAATATGAATATTTAGAAAATGATCCTGACATTGAGGAGCTAAAGTAACCTAATTTTAATAGTTAAAATTAAATTCTTTAGGTCTCTTTTTGACTATCTTTGTGAGATGAATGTAGAAAATTATGGAATATTGATTTTAAAGAGTCGGAAATTAAATACTATTTCATCTCATTAATTCCTTGTAGTTGCCTTCATAAATATTGTCTCTAATTCGAGAATTATATTAATGCCCTAGAAAATTAATAAAAACAGCTTCTAAAATCTTAGAAGCTGTAATCAACTTTTCTGCTAGATTGAAATAAATGGGTTTATGAAATTTATTTGTATGCTTAAGGTTAACAGTTCAAGGGCTTTGTTGTACAAAGCTACCCCTATATTTTATTGAGATAATTGGCTTAAGCAAACAGTTTAGCTATCCATTTATTCTTCGGTCATCCCAATAACACGGCACTACAGTCAAATTATTTTCATGCAACCGTGACCATAATCGGACACCTAAATCCCGCTGTATATTTTGTAATGTGAAATTGGAAATTAGCAGCGTCGACTTCATGTTGTCGTAACGGCTATATAAGATCTTATGCACCATCTCCAAACGTTTCTCATGCCGGTCATGCAGGCCATATTCATCAATCACCAATAAATCAAAATTGGAGAAATGTTCGATAACTTCCTTTTCAGAGAGTGAAGCATCTGACCATGTGTCCATCATTTTTTGAGCAATTTCTGCACTGGTATAGTAGCGTGCAGATTTTGTACTGTTATGCAGAATGTTGCGAATAATTGATGCACTCAGATGGGTTTTACCTGTACCCGGTGTACCAATCATCAACATGTTCGGGTTTTGGTCAGAAATAATCTGTTGTGCAAAGGCCTGACATAGCTTGATGGTATTGTCTTGAGCAGGGCATGCAACTACAAAATTCTTGAAGCCACGGTCCAGATAGCGTTTATTGAGCCCTGAGTTTTTGATTTTCTGTTGTAGCAATCGCTGTTGCAGTTCATCCTCATAGGCTGCATTTGAGTGATGGACGGTTTCTTTGGCACACAATTTACAGAGCCTGTGACCTGCAATTTCCATCAAGGGTATATGATGGGTAGCGCAAAGTGTTTCCGTTGTTTCTGCGCGAAACTGGAGTGTTTTAAGCATGGTATTCATGACTGATCTCCTAAATCCACTTTGAATTTTCTAAAAAATTCTCATTTTTTTCTTCAAAATTTGAAGATGAAGATGAAGATGAAGATGAAGATGAAGATGAAGGGCATGATTCAAGCATGACTTGAGTAATACTCGGGCTCTTCTCAAGAGCTGCTTGAGCATTTACTTTTCGTTGCTTGGTTGATGCTTGAGCATTACTTGCGGATTTACCCCAACGTGCTTGAGCTGCATTTTTAGCTTTATCAGATTTCATTTGCTGATTTTGCAATGCTTGGCTTTTTAAACTGGTTAAAAAATTTGAATGAATCTGCTCAGATTCGACTTCAAACAATTCCAGGGCTATCAGCGTATTTAACAAAGTTTTAGCCTTGGTGTGCTGCGGTAATTTCGTGATGCTGCATACCGTTGCTAAATCATGAGGAATGGCACCATTTTTCCAGAAATCCATCATTAACAGCAGTGCCGCACCAATTTGTTCTGCTGTCATTCGTGCAAATTTCGCCTGTAGGTCGCCAATATAGAGTGGCATCCAAATTGAAATATCTTTATTCATATGTTGACCTTTTTATAGGTATAAAGGGGCTAAGGTCATCGATTTGATGACCTTTTATGTTTGTTTTATGAGTGAGCGAGACTCATTAAGCGGAGACGGGCCTGTTGAGCCAAGTCATCGTAATGAGCTTGCCCTTCATCTAGCATTCGCTGTAGCCAGAGTCTTAATGCTTGGTGATCATCGAAGCATTTATTGATTTCCAGCAAAAAGGCCAGATTGTGCAGTTTCGGAATGTGTAGCTCATGGATTAATTCACGAGCGACCATATCTGCTTCAGGGCTGACGACCACACCACCAAAGAAAGCTTTACTATTCATGTGCAAGCTCCTCTGTATTTAGTTTTTCCAACATGGCTTCAAATGCACTGCCATCGCGGCGCGTAACATTGGGAATGTAACGGCTATAGACTCGGAATAGCATTTCAGTCGTTGAATGTCCCAATTGACGTGCGATCCATTCCGGATTTTCTCCTGCCGACAACCAAAGAGTTGCTGCTGTATGACGTGTTTGGTAGGCTCTTCTAGACTTCAATCCTAGAAAGCGCAAGATCGGATGCCAGACACGTTTATTCACCAGACGGTAATCGAGAGGTCCACCATCACGATTGCAGAAAACAAACTCTGATTTACCATTATTTAAGCTTTTCTGTTGCAGAAAGGCTTGGTAAACGCGGTCATTCATCTGGATCGTGCGGTCAGAACCATAAGTTTTGGTTGCACCAAGCACACCATTCACTAACGCTTCTCTGATATGGATTTCACGACGCTGTAAGTCGATATTTTTCCATTGCAGACCATCGATTTCACTGGTACGCATACCCGTAAAAAAGCGAATGGTGTAATAGGGGCGGAAGTCTTCACGCACTGTGGTAAGAATTTTATGCACCTCTTCCAAAGAAAAAGGTGTGACTTCAATCTTGCTTTCCTTCAGATTGTTAATATTTTTATAAGGCGACTCAAACTCGTATCGTTCAGCCGCATCATTGAGTATCATACGTAAAGGCGTCATGATTTGATTGATCCTCGATGCTTTCAGACTTGTTTGATCTTTTCCGTGTGTCACTTTGGCGAGAGAGGCACGGAAGTTCAGCAAGTCTGACTTCTTGATTTTCGAGAGAACCTGATTACCAAAAGCAGGAATCAAATAGTTTTTGATCACAATTGAAACCTTTTGCTGGTATGAGGTTCTCCACTCAACTTGTTTCTGCTTAAACCACAATTCAGTAAACTCTTTAAAAAGAGGAACTTTGGTCTGTACAGCAATTTGCTGACTTCTTTTTTCCTTAAACTCCTCAACACGGTTACTTTTTGGAAAGTACTTTTCGTATTCAAAAGTTCCCAAAGTAATTTCAGCTTCAAGCTGTTCGAGACGTTTTTTCAAAATGCGTCGGTTATAAGCATTGTCTTCAAGATTGGTTGTTTCTCTGCAACGAATGCCCATGTAGCGAAAGTCGGCAATCAGTTTGCCACTTCGTTCCCGGATGGTAGCCATCAGTTAAACCTCCTAAGCCTTATTGCAGGGCATCCATGCTTAAACCAGTGAATTTAAGCATTTCAGTTTCAATGCGTTCCCAAACAAAAAGAATTTTGCGGCCACCAAAAGGACGGATGTAGTGAACACCTTCGATAAAGACACTGTCCTTTAGCTGGTTGCGAATAGTACGAGCGTCGTACTGGATTTTTTCAGCCAGTTGCTGGGCTGTGAGATAGGTATATGACATAATAGAGCCTCATATTTTTTACTAGGTAACTAGGAAAAATTATTCCTAAGACATAAATTATCATATTTTTATGTTGTTGCAAGTACTTTTTATGATTTAAGTAGGAAATTTTATGATTATTTCAAACTTGGCAGTTTTATTAGCAGAAAGGAAACTTAAGGTTGCTGATTTGGTAAGAAGTACTGGAATTAATAAATCTACTTTGCACAAACTTTATAATGATGAATCTGTACGGATTGATTTTGAAACCATTGATAAAATTTGTATTGCATTAGATGTGGGAGTGGGTGATTTATTGATTTTTAAGAAAATTGATAATAATCAAAATGATAATGACTAGTTTGGTCACAAATGGTCACATCAAAAAGTGAAATGGTCACAAATTATTGAACGATTGGTAAAAAAATACTGTACTTTGAAAAGAGTTTGGTGTTTTTTACAGCCAAAAAAGCTCTGAGGGGGCTAAAAAGTAGTGATGAAATGAGAGCATTTGAGATCAATTAAGAGCATTTTTATAGTTATGGGCACGCTATGGTCACATCTTGGTCACAAAATACAAATTACATTAAGAATATTTTTTATTGACTCGAATAACAAAGGAACGGGGAATTTTAAAAAATATAATAAAATCAACAAGAAAAAAGCCCTAATCTTTCGACTAGGGCCTTTTAAATTTGGAGCGGGAAACGAGACTCGAACTCGCGACCCCAACCTTGGCAAGGTTATGCTCTACCAACTGAGCTATTCCCGCATATTGAGCAGTTTTTACTAAAACTTACACTTAAAAAAACCAATCTGGAGCGGGAAACGAGACTCGAACTCGCGACCCCAACCTTGGCAAGGTTATGCTCTACCAACTGAGCTATTCCCGCGTGCCAGCTATAATACATTAAGCAAAACAAGGGTCAACAACTTTATGCAAAGTTTTTGCTTAATTGCATAAAATAAAAGCATTTATCTTGAAAATACCGAAAAACTCACCTTTAGAGGCGAAGTTTTAATCTATTTTCCCCAGATACTCTGCGTTTGTATCTCCGAAATCATCACAGACCTCATGCAAGTAGTTATGTATAATCAATGCACTATCTCAATCTGATTTACAGAGTGAATGATGAACTTAGAACAACAGTTAATTGAGCGCTTAAACACGTTAAACCCTACTCATCTTGAAGTTATCAATGAATCTTCAGGTCATGGTGGATACTTTCCAGGTAAAGAATCCCATTTTAAAGTTGTGGTAGTTAGTGAAGAGTTTCAAGGTTTACGTCTCGTGCAACGTCATCAGAAAATTTATGCGGTTGCTGCGGAACTGATGAGTCCTGGGAAAATTCACGCCTTAGCTATACATGCTTATATCCCTTCAGAATGGCAAGGACAAGCACCAGCAAGTCCTGAATGTGCCCATGCACCAAAAAACTAGGAATCGACTATGGACGCGCATTTAATTACCAAAATTATCCATATGTCAGCGGTGAGTTTGCTCATTCTAGTATTTGTCGCTCGAGCAGCAACTTTGTTTATTGGATTGCGAGATAGTCAACAGCCAAATACTAGTTCAAGTAAAGCGATCGTAGGGTTACAGCATTTATCGATAACTTTAATTATTGTTACGGGTGCTGTGCTGGTTTATATGAAGAACTTCCAAGTCGAGCCGTGGTTCTATGCCAAAGTCATCCTATTTTTTGTACTGTGGTCTTCGATGATCAAAATGTATAAAAAAGATGATACGGTGCTTTTGGTTCAACGTCGTGCTGGTTTATTGATCGGAACAGTGGCCTTAGTGGGTATTCTGGGCTTAGTTATGATCAAGCCAGTTTTTGCATGATTGTTTGACATTGTTTTAGTAATTGTTTTAGCACTAGGTTAAACTGCGTGCAGTTTACAAAAAATCTTGTAGAGGGAAATCATGTTAACTCGTGTGGTATTTAACCAAAAAGGTGGTGTGGGAAAATCAAGTATCACAGTCAATTTGGCAGCAATCAGTGCTAAACAAGGTCTAAGAACCTTAGTTATTGATCTTGATCCACAGGCAAATTCGAGCCAATACCTTTTGGGTGAAGATGCGACATATTCTGCTGATAAAACAGCATTAGAGCCAAACATTGAGAACTTCTTTGAAGATGTCTTAGGTACAACACAACAAAAAGGACTGATTGGTAATGCAATTGGTTCTATTTTGAAAGCCCCACGTGGTAAAGGGCTCGAAAGTTATGTACATCGTTCGTCATTTGAAAATTTAGATGTCATTCCTGCCAGCCCAAGTCTAGGTTCATTAGAACACGCATTAGAAAGCAAACATAAAATTTATAAATTACGTGATTCAATTCAATCGCTTAGTGCACGTTATGATCGTATTTTTATTGATACACCACCTGCATTCAATTTCTTTACTTTATCCGCATTAATTGCAGCAGATCGTGTATTAATTCCATTTGATTGTGATGTTTTCTCTAAACGTGCGTTACAAACTTTGATTGAAAATGTGATCGAAACCCAAGATGATCATAATGATCGCTTAGAGATTGAAGGTATTGTGGTCAATCAATATCAAGCGCAAGCAAAATTACCACGTGAAGTGGTTCAACAATTGAAAGA
The DNA here is from genome assembly GCF_051390655.1 of Acinetobacter sp. P1(2025). Lineage (NCBI taxonomy): Bacteria > Pseudomonadati > Pseudomonadota > Gammaproteobacteria > Moraxellales > Moraxellaceae > Acinetobacter > Acinetobacter sp. P1(2025). Next base: position 47,655 of record NZ_JBPKBJ010000007.1, on the reverse strand, counting down.
TGATGGTTTGCCTGTACTTGAAAGTATGCTGCCGCCATCAGTTTTGATGAAAGAATCACATCAGAAGAATTTACCTTTGGTTCATCTCGCAGCTGAACATAAATTGACGCTTGCTTATGTCACTTTATTCAATGAGATTGAAGCAAAAAAATAAGAGAAGCTTATGAAGCGTTTATATTGGTTGCCAGTTTTGGCAACAGCTTTATTTCTCGGTGCATGTGCATCGACGGTTAAACCTGCTTATGTATCTCCAACGCAATATCAGTCATTAAACTGTCAGCAACTACAAGCAGAATATAATCGTATTCAGCATTACATCGATAATGGTGTACAAACACCAAAGCGCACAGGCGTAGGGGTGGGAGTTGGACTTGGCGGTGGCTGGGGTAAAGGCGGTTGGGGCTTTGGGCCTTCGATCTCAGTCAATATGGGGCAGTCGATGAACACCAAAAATACTGAGCTTGCGAATGTACTGGGTCAACAAGATGCCATTGTTCAGGCTGCGAAGTTTAAAGGTTGCCCAATTATTGTCAAACAGCGTGCAAATTCTTAATCTTCATATGTGCATCACTGGTGTTTACGCTGGTGATGCTCAATTAAATTTTAGCAAAATGTTTCATTAAAAATATAAATATAACAATGTCTTAATTGATTCTATCTTCAATTTTCTTCATTTCAAATTGTTCATTTTTCCCATAAAACTTGTTTGTCGCAGCGAATTTCGTATAAGGTGGCGAGCATGTTTAGTCAGTTGGTATCTATATGATTGAGAGTTGGTTTTTTGTTTTGGCGATGATCGCAGTGTTACTCATTCCAGGGCCGACGAATGCTTTATTAGCCAGTTCAACACATCAACAAGGCGTGCTGAAAACGTTGTCATATATACCTGTAGAGTGGCTAGGTTATATCTATGGGATCGGATTGTGGGCGTTATTTATCCATCTTTTTGACCCAATTTGGCCTGCTTTAATCATCATTTTGCATGTTTGTAGTGTTGCCTATGTTTTATGGCTAGCATTTCATTTATGGAAAAGTTCACATCTTCAAAAATACAATCAGCATCATCAACAAATTAAAACTCCTCGACTATTTGTTTCGAGTCTAAAGAATCCTAAAACATTGTTATTGGCAGCAGGAATTTTCCCAAGAGAAACATGGGACTCAGTTGAAAATGCATTATTGGTTTTCGCTGTGTTTAGCTTAGTGTTAATACCCGTATCAATTTTTTGGATGATCTTTGGGCGTGCATTATTGGCTGGTAGTTTGGTAGGAATCAAAGCCGACCACTTGTATAAAGGATCGGCTATGTTATTGATTATTTGTACCTTACCAATGATTTTTCGTTTCTTTTAATCAATGGGGCAGAGCATTATTTTGCTTTAATGCTTTGCATTTTCTGACGTAGAAAACCAATTACACCCGGTAAGATACTGATAATAATGATACCGAAAATTAAGTGCGTAAAATTATCTTTCACGATTGGCATATTTCCAAATAAATAACCCAAAGTAATGAATGATGCGATCCAACAGAATGCCCCCACCACGTTATAGGTCAGGAAGTATTTATAATTCATGCTGCCTGTACCAGCTACAAATGGCGCGAAGGTACGTGCAAATGGCACAAAACGTGCGAAGATAATGGTTTTTCCACCATGACGCTCAAAAAATTCTTGAGTCTTAAACAAGTGCTGTTTATTGATGAAACGCAAGTTCATTTCAAATACACGAGGACCTATGTAACGTCCGATATGGTAATTGACAGTGTCACCAAGAACTGCAGCGATAAATAACAAAACACCGAGAACCCAAGGATCCATTGCACCAGTTGATGCTGCTAGCGCACCTGCCGCGAATAACAAACTATCGCCTGGCAGAAAAGGCATCACCACTAAACCCGTTTCAACAAAAATAATCAAAAAGAGAATGGCATAAATCCAGACACCATAATTCTTAATAAACTCTAAAAGGTGTTCGTCAACGTGCAGAATAAAATCAATGAGTTCCATGAAGGCTTTAACACTATAAATTTGAGCTAAATCCTAGCAGTGCGTCTGTCTAATGTCAGTAAGAAAAGCAAATAAATTAGTAACTTTACTTAATGATGCAAAGCATAACGAATTGCTGTTAAATTAGTCACTATTGTTCTTAAAATGGAACGATGTATTAATAAATATGATGTTTATTGCAAATAGGAAGATACATAAACTGGTGTTAAGTTAAAAAACAAACAGAGTGGAATTGATTATGTTTAACCCTAATGTCGTTGTAAAAAATATCGTAACGCAATCTGGCGTAGAAAATACAGTGACTTTAATTGCTCGTATTTTAATGGCCTATATCTTCATTATTGCTGGATGGGGTAAATTGACCGCATATGGTGCTACAGCAGGCTATATGGAGTCGATGGGAGTTCCAGCGGCATTATTACCGATCACAATTTTGGTTGAGTTTGGTGGTGGTTTAGCTCTGTTATTTGGTTTCCAAGCTCGTTTAGCTGCTTTGGGTTTGGGGGTGTTTAGTATTATTACTGCATTCATCTTCCATGGCACAGATGATCAAATGCAACAGATCAACTTTATGAAAAACTTGGCAATGGCGGGCGGATTATTTTACTTAATGCTTTATGGTGCAGGTCGTCTGAGTTTAGATCACGCAATTGAAAAATAAACAATCAGTTTTAAAAAAGCCCCACTTATGATGGGGCTTTTTTACATCCTGGGAATTTACCGTTTATTACAAAAAATGATCTCACTGTTTATCGAAATTTGTTTGAATATTAAAGGATTAAATTATTTGGAGTGAATCAATGAGAACAATAAGCTTAGGTCTAATGGTCGGTCTTTTATCAATAGCTGCAAGCCACACATGGGCTGGGAAACAAGATGCTGTACTGTTGAAAGAAGCAGCTCAAAATAGTGTGCTGGTTAGGGATATCGTCAAATATGCAGATGAAACTGGTGTGACGCTCACAGGAAAAATTAGCAAACATTTACACAGTGATCATTATGAATTTCAAGATCAGAGTGGCAGCATTGTTGTAGAAATTGATGATGATTTATGGCAGCAAGCACGTTTAAGTGTTGGTGATTCTGTACGTTTAATCGGTGAGGTTGATACACATCGATTTAAACCTACGGATATCGAAGTAATCAAAATTGAGAAATACGGACATTAATAAAAAAAGGAAGCCTTAGCTTCCTTTTAAATTTGATAAAAATCTTAGAGCATAAAGTGGATTTGCATTTCCCCGACGAGGAAACCGAGCACAGCACCGACGATAATCAATGACCATTCATCTTCTTTGAATGCTGGACGTAACATACCTTCAAATTCTTCAGGGCTGAGGCGTTGCATACGATCAACTAAGGTATTACGAACATTCATTGCATCTTCAGCATAAGATTCAACATAACGCATCGTATCTGGCAACTGTTTTAAAATACGTTCAGCAACTTCAGCTTTCAGGCTTTGATACTTCTCGCCACCAATTGCGTACACCACCAATGGGCGAACAATACCTGCTTGTAAATCAATTTCTTGTTTTACATGGCGGCTTACCAGTTCAATTACCTTGTCTGAGTGAGTCCCTGAAAAAAGCTCTTCCATCATGTTGCGAGAGGTGAGTAACTGTTTCGAGATTAATGCAGCGTAGTCCGCAGCCACTTCATTTTGACGTTTAATGAATAGTCCTTGCCATGTGTAACCCATGATTTTTTTCGGGTACAAAGGTCTAAACATCATTTGTAATGCGATCCAGTCACTAAAGAAACCGACAAAACCACCAAACATTGGAAGCATCCAAGGATATTTTCCTTGTGTCACAATCCAACAAAGCATTTGTACGACACCAATCGCGAATCCAAAAATAAAGCCGACATTACTAAAGAATTTAAATTCTTGTTTGCCGACTTTTTTAAAGATTTCATTGAGGAGGCGTTTATCTTTGAGTAGGTTGTTGACCACCATGTGTTTGATATCGAAGTATTTAGACACATCACGCTGTACTTCACTCATGATGTGTTCAACGATTTCAGGTGCTTTGGTTTGGACACGTTTGATCAGTTTTTGACGAGCAAACTCTGGCATCCCTTCCCATAAACCAGGTTGGTATTGCTGAGCAACTTCACGAGTGATGTCTTCAGCGGCTGCCATGAGCGGTTTTTCAATTTCTTTTGCGATGCGTTTCGGATCGAGTCGTGCAAATATTTCTTCAGGTTTGATCAGTTTTGAGGTCATCAATTCAACGGCAGTGGTTGCCATTTTTTCAGCTTTGCGAGGAACGATACCTTGCCAGCCAATAGGAAGACCAAATAATCTTAACCCCTTAAACTCAAGTGGTGAGAACATCATTTGAATCGCAATCACTTTTGTTACATAGCCAATAAAGCCACTAATAAAAGGGATTGAAATATATAACCAGAAATTCTGTTGAAAATCTGCAATCATTTCTTGAAACATTATTGTATTGGTCCTTCAAGTCCTAATTGTTGTCTTATGACAAGACAAGCCATAGATGATAATGAAATGTTTTAGGACATTGGTGGTACACCAATATCTTTAGATTCTTTTAATTTTTCCTTTTATCAAGGACATCGCATTCACATAAAAAGGAAACGATGGGATCTATTGAATACCTTTCCATGGTAATGCTTTTTTCAGTTCATCATCTTAGCACCAATTTTTGCTTTGTGTTGAGCAGAATTGGCAAGAATTGTTGATTAAACTCTCTAAAATAGGCAAAAAGTTGTGAAATTTTAGTTTAAATTTCAGCAGGGATTAGCAAGTAAAGCTAAAAAATAAGATAGATGATGAATTGCGATGCGCCAAAGCGTGAAAAATGTTAGAATGTGGCGCTTAATTCATTTGCCTTTATGATTATCCCATGACGACCAATACTCAAATTACTGAAGATCGTATCCTTATTTTGGATTTCGGCTCTCAATATAGCCAGCTGATTGCACGTCGTGTACGTGAAGCGGGTGTCTATTCTGAAATGTATGCATTTGACATGTCTGAAGAAGATATTCGTGCATTTAATCCAAACGGGATTATTTTGTCAGGTGGCCCTGAGAGTGTACATGAAGAGGGTAGCCCACGAGCACCTCAAATCGTGTTTGAATTAGGCGTGCCAGTTTTGGGTATTTGTTATGGTTTACAAACCATGTCGGAACAACTTGGTGGAAAGGTAGAGCCAGGTACAGTTCACGAATTTGGTTATGCAGAAGTTGATATCTTGGTTCGTGACCAGTTAATTGGTAACTTGCAAGATCGTGAGAACCAGCTGCATGTTTGGATGAGTCATGGTGATAAAGTAAGCGCGATTCCTGAAGGTTTCCAAGTTACTGCAAGCACACCAAGCTGTCCTTTTGCTGCTGTAAGTGATGAAACACGTCGTTTCTATGGTGTTCAATTCCACCCTGAAGTGACTCACACTGCGAAAGGTGAAGAATTACTTTCTAACTTTGTTCATAAAATTTGTGGTTGTCGTGGTCTTTGGACACCTGAGCACATCATTGATTTACGTGTAGAACAATTACGTAAACAAATCGGCGATGAAAAAGTTCTTTTAGGTTTATCAGGTGGTGTTGATTCATCTGTAGTCGCAGCATTGTTGCATAAAGCGATTGGCGATCAGTTAACGTGTGTATTTGTAGATAATGGTTTACTTCGTTTAAACGAAGGTGATCAAGTTATGCAGATGTTCGCAGAGAACATGGGTATTCGTGTGATCCGTGCAGATGCAGAAGAGCGTTTCTTGACTGCGTTAGCGGGTGAAGTTGATCCTGAGAAAAAACGTAAAATCATTGGTCGTGAGTTTATCGAAGTATTCGCAGAGGAAGCTCGTAAACTTGATGGCGTAAAATTCTTGGCACAAGGTACGATTTATCCTGATGTGATTGAATCTGCTGCAAGCAAACAAGGTAAAGCACACGTCATCAAATCTCATCACAACGTAGGTGGTTTACCAGAAGATTTAGCTTTTGATCTTGTTGAACCATTACGTGACTTATTCAAAGATGAAGTACGTAAATTAGGTACAACTTTAGGTTTACCTCATAGCATGATTTATCGTCATCCATTCCCGGGTCCAGGTTTGGGCGTGCGTATTTTGGGTGAAGTGAAAAAAGAATATGCAGATATTCTACGTCTTGCTGATGACATCTTTATGCAAGAACTTCGTGCGAGTGGTTGGTATGACAAAACTGCTCAAGCATTTGCGGTATTCCAACCTGTGAAATCAGTGGGTGTTGTGGGTGACGGTCGCCGTTATGCATGGGTGATTGCACTTCGTGCGGTTGAGACTGTTGACTTTATGACAGCGCGTTTCGCTCACTTGCCATACGAGTTAGTTGATAAAATCTCTACGCGTATCATGAATGAAATCAAAGATGTTTCACGTGTAGTTTATGACGTGTCATCCAAGCCACCAGCAACGATCGAATGGGAATAATTTTCCAAAGAAAATTATTAAAAAAAGAGCGCTTAGGCGCTCTTTTTTATTTTAATATGTATAAAAATAGCACTTTAAGACAATCAAAATGCCTGTACCCAAATATCATGAACTCACACTTCCTATGCTGAAATATTTAAAGATGCAAACAGAAGCTGTAACTATTGCTGATATTAAAAATACATTGGCAATTCAACTCTCATTAACAGATGAAGATCTAGCACAGCGGCTGCCTAGTGGTTTGAATATGTTTAGCGATAGACTAAGTTGGGCAAAAACTTATTTATTAAAAGCTGGGTTAATTGAGCAGCCTAAAAGAGCATTCTGTCAAATCAGTGAATTAGGAAATTCAATAGATCTATCCAATTTAAAAACTATTGATAATAATTTTTTAAATCAATTTGAGAGTTTTGTGGCTTTTAAATCAGGAAAAGTGGTGGAAAATGGGGGAGTCTATCAATCAGCGATAGTGAATCAAAATGAACAGACCCCAGAGGAAAGTATTGAAGTCGCATCGAAGGAGCTTAAAGAGTCATTAAAAGATGAATTATTAGATAAAATTAAAAAAAATTCCCCAAGATTTTTTGAACAACTCGTTGTCGATCTTTTAGTAGCTATGGGATATGGCGGTTCACATCAAGATGCTGCACAAGCGATTGGGAAAACAAATGATGGTGGGATTGATGGAGTTATTAGTGAAGATCGTTTGGGATTAGATAAGATTTATATTCAAGCTAAGCGCTGGGAAAATACTGTGGGTCGTCCTGATATTCAACAGTTCAAAGGTGCATTAGCTGATCAGGTCGCTAAGAAAGGTGTGTTCATCACGACTTCGAATTTTAGCAAGGAAGCAGTTGAATCGGCTAAGAAATCAGGAATTGTATTGATTGATGGTAATAAGCTAACTTCATTAATGATTGAATTCGGATTAGGTGTTCAAATAGAACGAAGTTTTCATATATATAAAATAGATCAAGATCGCTTTGATGAAGATAATTTTTAAGAGTATTTAAGAGCTATTTATTTGCATATGTATACCCAAATAAATATTGTCCCAAAGATAACACTCAGCGTATTACCAAAACACTATATTGATTCATGCTTGAGTTGCTAAGATCATGAGAACAACTCATTGCAACAGCATAGGTAAAAGAGAGCGACATCATGAGTAATAATAACGATTACGACATTTCTGATTCAAAAGACTGTGAAACTTATATTAATCAGTTTATTCAAGATTTTACGATCCGTTCAGCAGAGATTGGAAAAGGGACAACGATTAAACGTGCATTGCCAAGCCGCCAAAAACGTTTAGTTGGTGCTTGGTGCTTTCTAGATCATGCAGGGCCAGTCAGCTTTCCAGCTGGAGATGGGTTAGATGTTGGGCCACATCCTCATATTGGTTTGCAAACCTTTACATGGATGATTGAAGGCACCATGATGCATACCGATAGCTTGGGTTCAAAACAGCTTATTCGTCCAAAACAAGTAAACTTAATGACAGCTGGACGTGGTATTTCTCATACAGAGGTCGCGCCTGATACTGAAACTCAAATGCATGCTGCACAGTTGTGGATTGCTCTTCCTGATAACAAGCGCAATATGGAGCCTAACTTTGAGCATTACCCAGAACTGCCTGTTGTGGTTAAAGATCAAGTTGAATTTACAGTCTTAGTCGGTGACTTCCTCAATACTCTTTCTCCAGTTCAAGTACATACACCTTTAGTTGGTGTTGATCTAACAGCTCAAGCGGATACTAAAACGCGTATACCACTCAATCCAGCATTTGAATATGCTTTCATGGCGCTTGATGGCACAGCTCGTGTGAACGGACATGAATTAACTGCTGATAATATGGTGGTTTTAGAAACAGGTTTGACGGAAATCGAAGTTGAAATCAAATCTGGTAATCGAGTGCTTCTCATTGGTGGTGAACCTTTTGAATCACCTATTTTGTTGTGGTGGAACTTCGTAGGACGCACGATGGAAGACTTGCAGCAAGCACGTGAAGACTGGATTAACCATGATGCACGCTTTGGTGAGATTCCAGATTATCAAGGCAAACGTTTGGAAGCACCAACGCTACCTGATCAAATGAGGGCTTCAAAATGAGTGTTATCGCAAGTGCAAAAGTTCTAACTTTACCTGAACCGTGGAAAGGGGAAGTGACTAGTGGAACGCATCAATTTTTGACAGATAAGCCTGAATCTTTCGGTGGACATGACACAGGTCCCGCACCATATGATTTTCTTACAGCTAGCCTAGCATCATGTACCATGATTACATTGCGCATGTATGCTCAACATAAAGAAATAGACTTAGGTGAGTTTACGGTTGAGGTGGATTTTCATACTAATCGGGAACAACAGGAGCGAATTGAACGTCGTGTCACCTTTAAGCAACCTGTTTCACCAGAGCTAAAAGAAAAACTTCTCAATGTATGTAGCAAGACACCTGTCACTAAAACTTTGTTACGCAGTTTAGACATTCAGACCGTGATTCTTTAAGGCTTTAGTGCTATTGTGCTTGGGCAAAACATAATTCTAAACGCAACTGTTAGAGGGATAAAAAACAACAGTTGCGTAGCACAAGCAGGCACACAAAATGATTACCTTACATTATCTGCAATGCTCACGTTCATTTCGAATACTGTGGGCATTAGAGGAGCTTGGTGTGGACTACCAAGTAGAGTTTTATCAAAGGTCAGCCAGTTACGCAGCACCAGAAATCCTTAAAAACATACATCCTCTCGGCAAAGCACCTATCTTGGTAGATGATGGCGATGTGATTGTTGAATCGGCAGTGATTTTGGATTATTTGCAGCAACAATATGATCGACTTCAACAGTTCAAACCCCAACAAGCGAAAGATCAAAGACAATATGACTATTGGATGCATTATGCAGAAGGTTCGTTGATGCCGCTTTTGGTGATGACTTTAGTCATGAACAATGTCAGTAAGCATGTACCGTGGGTGATTCGTCCAATTGCCGAGAAAATCACAGATGGCGTAAAAGGTGGTTTTATTCGTCCTCGTGTAAAAGAACATATTCTGTATTTAGAACAATATCTGTCTGAACATGATTATTTTGCAGGTGAGTTTTCATTTGCTGATATTCAAATGGCTTTCCCATTGATTGCGTTACAAAAACGTCTACATGGGAAATACCCAAATATTCAAGCCTTTGTACAGCGAATACAAGAGCGCGCGGCATTTCAACGTGCCGAACAGAAAAGTTTAGAATCTGAGTGTGGCTAGTTCAAATAATCCTGATCTAAATAAAAAAGGAACGATCAAGCGTTCCTTTTTAATTTGATATTTTGCCCATCAACGTTTGATGACAATCGAATCAATACCACTATTTTGAAGTGTTTGTTGTGCTGCTAAAGCGGCATCTTGGCTATCGTATGGTCCTGAAAAAACACGATACCATGTTTGACCATTTTCAACAGTTTTGACTACATCTGCCGATAAACCATTCAAAATAATTTCGGCACGTCTTGCATCGGCACTATCAGGATCGGGATAGCTTCGCACTTGTAAAATATAAGTGGCTTGAGCCGGAGCCGTTTGCTCACTTGGCGTAATTCCTCCTGACGCATCAGCGTTTGTCGTCTCTGCGGTTGGGGATTCAATAATCACGACATTACCTTGCTGTTTGGTTTCAGGAACAGCTTGTTCAGGAATTGGAGTGACTTGTTGTTGAGGGAGCAGATCATAGAAGCGATAGTCTTTGTTGGTATCTTCTTCTTGATAATGCTCTGATGTCACCTGGTTTTTAGCAGGTACAGGTTGCCATGGTTTCCATAGCATCAACATAACCGCAACACATAGAATCGCCAAAATGGCTACAAGCATACCGAGCCACTTAGGTATGAGTGGTTTTTGGGGTTTATTTGGTCGTTCAGATACACCACGTTGCGTTTTTCCAAACACCTGAAATTCCTCTTGATCCTATTATGTTATTTGTAACGTGAATCATTGAATAAACAAAGCATTATGTTCAAAAATAATGCGTTATTCACCTTATTATTTATCAGATAAAACCTAAGATAGTGTTTTTTTCTGTAAAGTGAATATGAATCTCTCATTTCTTAAACTTAAACGATATAAATAATAAAGCAAGCAAAGCGAACTTTGCTTGCATCTATTAATTATAACGTTGTTTAGATTACATTGAGTCTGGTGCAGATACGCCCAATAACTCTAAACCATTACGTAACACTTGCTGTACATTCGTTGAGAGCAGTAAGCGTGCTTGAGACAATGAGGTATTTGTTTCATCTACAAATTTCACACCATCTTGTGCATACCAACCATGGAATAGTGCAGCCAAATCTTTGAGATAGTTACCAATTTGATGTGGTTCGCAAACATTTGCAGCTCGTACAACAATTTCAGGATAAGCTGCTAATTTTGCAAGGATTTCTGTTTCTGTCTCTAAGGTTAATAGATCAGCAAACTGTCGTGCATTCGTAGCGTCAAATACAATGCCTTTTTCTTTAGCACGATTGACAATACTGTTTACACGCGCATGCGCATATTGGATGTAATACACCGCATTGTCTTTGCTTTGCGAAACTGCGAGGTCTAAGTCAAAATCAATGTGTTGCTCAGATTTACGCATCACGTAATAGAAGCGTGCCGCATCATTACCAACTTCTTTACGTAGATCACGCAATGTGACGAACTGACCTGAACGAGATGACATTTGTACCATCTCACCGCCACGCCACAAACTCACGAACTGAACTAAAAGTACAGTCAATTTCTTCGAGTCATAGCCCATCGCGTCAATTGCTGCTTTGACACGTGAGATATAACCATGATGGTCTGAACCCCAAATATCAATTAAGTCAGTATAACCACGTTGTAATTTATTCAAATGATAAGCAATGTCAGACGCAAAATAAGTGGTTTGACCATTACGACGTTTCACAACACGGTCTTTTTCATCGCCGAATTCGGTTGATTTAAACCAGATATTGCCATCTTTTTCGTAGAGGAAACCACGCTGATCAAGCGTTGCAAGTGCTTCATCAATTTTATCAGCCAATGATGCTTCACTAAACCATTGATCAAAAGTCACACCAAAGTCTGCGAGGTCGTCTTTAATATCATCTAAAATGGCATGCAAAGCCGCTTGGTGGAAAACGCGATAGCCTTCACCTAAATGCTTTTGAGAATTCGCAATTAAACCATCAATATGTTTTTCTTTATCCCCAGAGAGCACAACTTTGTTGCCATCAGCGTCTAATTCTTCTGCATATTGAACGTCTTCTGGTACATCTTTGTAGATATCTGCAACTGGACGAACATAAGCATCACCATCTTGATCAATGATGCTTTGTGCGATTTCTTTCACGTAGTCGCCTTGGTAGGCATTCTTAGGGAAAACAAGGGTTTGACCTGTTAACTCTAAATAGCGCAAATAAGTAGAAGTCGCCAAAATATCCATTTGACGACCAGCATCATTTACATAGTATTCGCGATCAACTTTAGCGCCTGTTGCTTCTAATAAGTTTGCAACAGTCATACCGTAAGCAGCGCCACGACCATGCCCAACATGTAGGCTAGAAGTAGGGTTCGCTGATACAAACTCAACTTGGATTTTTTTCGCAGCGTTCACTTGGCTACGACCATATTGATCTTTCTGTGCTTGAATTTGGTCGAGCACAGCAAAGCGTTGATCAGCATTTAAAAAGAAGTTAATGAATCCTGGACCAGCAATTTCTGCTTTACTAATATCAGCAACTTCTGGAAGTGCTGCTAGGATTTTTTCAGCAAGATCACGAGGTTTCATACCTGCAGCTTTCGAGCCAATCATCGCAATATTCGAAGCAAAGTCACCGTGACTTCGGTCTTTGGTACGGGTTAAATGGCTCGTGTTTGTCCAATCTGAAGGAAGTACCCCTTGTTGTTGAAGGGATTGCACCGCATGATCAAGAGCTGATTGTATTGCCGTATTCATAGTTACCGAAATAAATGTCGCGGAAAAACGCTAAATATAGCAAATTTCGCTCCTGTTAGGGGAGACATTTGGCGGCTGAGTGAATAATTTTAGTTAAGTAATGACCTGTGTGAATGAGAGGTTTATTGAATCTCAACTTTTAGTTTGATTGGTAATTTCTGATTTGAATGAATGTGGTTTGGATCAAGTGTTCAAGAGTTTTATATTATTTAATTATGAAATGGTTGATAACATCAAAATTTATGTGCTTAAGATTTATTGATAACTATGAATTATCACAAAATAATTATAATTGTATGAAAATATTATGAAATATCTCTTGTATGTCGCTATTGAATACTAAGCCTGAACTGTATCACTGTTTAAAATGTCATTTTTATACGAAATAGCCTTAAGCTATTAGACACCACGAGCATGAAGTGATCTTTAAGAGGCTTTTGTGCTCTAAGCTGGAAAAAGAGATAGGCAATGACAACAGGAAATCCAAGTAAACACCCTCTTTATATCCCATATGCAGGTTATACCCTCCTAGAATTACCACTTTTAAATAAAGGTTCGGCGTTCACTCAAGAAGAACGAACCAACTTTAATTTGCACGGTTTACTTCCACATATTATTGAAACTATTGAAGAACAGAGTCAGCGTTCATATCAGCAATATTGTGCGTTTAGTGATGACATCAATAAGCATATCTATTTACGCAATATTCAAGACACCAATGAAACCTTGTTTTATCACCTCATCGAACATCATTTAGAAGAAATGATGCCGATTATTTATACGCCAACTGTCGGGGAGGCATGTCAGCGTTTCTCAGATATTTACCGCCGTCATCGTGGTGTTTTTATCTCATATCCTGATCGTGAGTTTATTGATGATATTTTACAAAATGTGAATAAAAACAACGTAAAAGTGATCGTGATTACTGATGGTGAGCGTATCTTAGGATTAGGCGACCAAGGAATTGGTGGGATGGGTATCCCGATTGGGAAGCTGTCTTTATACACTGCTTGTGGCGGAATTAGCCCAGCCTATACTTTGCCGATTACGATTGATGTTGGGACCAATAATCAGCAACTATTAAATGATCCGATTTATATGGGGTGGCGTCAGCCTCGTATCAATGGCGATGAGTATTATGAATTCATTGATCATGTGATCAATGCGGTTAAACGACGTTGGCCAAAAGCTTTGATTCAGTTTGAGGATTTTGCTCAAAAGAATGCCATGCCGTTATTGCAAAAATACCGCGATAAGATTTGTTGTTTCAATGATGATATCCAAGGTACTGCAGCAGTTTCGGTTGGAAGTTTGATTGCAGCGAGTCGAGCAGCAGGAAAACAATTAAAAGATCAAACAATTGCCTTTTTGGGGGCAGGCTCAGCAGGTTGTGGTATTGCTGAACAAATTATTGCCCAAATGATGGCAGAAGGTTTGACGGATGCTGAAGCACGTGCACGCGTATATATGGTTGATCGTTTTGGTTTAATCACTGAAAATCAGCCGAACTTGTTAGATTTCCAGCGTAAGTTAGCGCAAAAGGCGGAAGTCATCGAGCAATGGGCGAAAGTTGAAGATATTATTTCTTTATTAGATGTTGTGCAGAATGTCAAACCGACCGTATTGATTGGTGTCTCGGGGCAACCAGGCTTATTCACTGAAGAAATTATTCGTACCATGGCGGCACATTGCGAACGTCCTATAGTCATGCCTTTATCAAACCCAACTTCTCGTGTCGAAGCAGTACCTGCAGATATAATCGAGTGGACTGAAGGGCGTGCGTTGATTGCAACGGGAAGTCCATTTGCACCTGTGAATTATCATGGTCAACTATACAATATTGCTCAGTGCAATAATTCTTATATCTTCCCAGGTATTGGTTTGGGTGTAGTCGCTTGTGCAGCTACCCGAATCACTGAAAATATGTTGATGGCTTCAAGTCGTGCATTGGCTGATTGCTCTCCTTTATTAGCAGATGCTCAAGCAGACTTATTACCTCCATTAGGTGAGATTCAGGCTGTGTCTAAAGTGATTGCTTTTGAGGTGGCGAAAGCTGCGATTCAAGATGGTGTTGCGGTAACGATCAGTGATGATTTATTGCAGCAAAAAATAGAAGAATCTTTTTGGCATCCTGAATACCGTCGATATAAACGAATCCCATTTTAAATAAAAAGGAGCGTTACGCTCCTTTTTTATGCTGCCAATATTTCCTCTAGAAGTTCATCACTAGGCGCAAAGTAATAGGCACCATCAACTGCTGTAGTGAAATGTAATAGGCGATCATGAATGCCATCACCAGCAGTTCCGAACATACGCTGTAACATTGCATCAATAATATTTAGATCATTGGTATAGGCGACGAAAAATAAACCTTGTTCACCTTTGCCATCACCATATGGCAAGCTGTGACGGAGGATTTCCATTTCTTCACCCTCATCGTCCTCCACGACTGTACGTGCAACATGGGAGTTTTCAGGTTTTACATCATCATCTAGTTCAATGGATTCTAATTTGGTACGACCAAATACTTGCTCTTGCGTATCGACTTTGAGTTGTTGCCATTTCGCTAAGTCGTGGACATAACGCTGTGCAAAAATAAAACTTCCATCCGCAAATTTGCCTGCTTGCTCAGGTAGCAACGCAGCTTCAGCACGATCGTCAGGAAATTGAGGGTTTTCAGTGCCGTCAATAAATCCTGTCATATCACGTCCATCAAAAAATCTAAAACAATGGCGTTCATCCAAGACTTCTACTTTGTCTTGAATGCCTGCAAAGAAAGCTTGACTGATTGAGAAGCAAATATCAGCACGTGCACTTGCAATATGAATAAATACATCTGCAGGTACAACAGGCATATTAAATGCGCCACTTTGAGGGTCGAGTTGTTTAAAACCTTCTGGTGTTTCAGTGCTGAGTTGTGCCCACAACTCAGGACCAAACGCAACGGCAGTTTTAATTTGATCATTTGGATGTTGGGTGATGAGGCGGTCGCGAGTTGATAGGAGAGCTTCAATCTGTTGTTTTAATTCAGAAATTGTAAGATCTTTTAAGCGAAGCACAATAAAGCGTGCATGATCTGAAGGTAGTGGAAGAATGACAGATTGAGCAGTCATTAAAATCTCCTTAATTATTTTTTAATACAGCAAAAAACAATATTGTGCCTGATGATATAACAGTTTAATAGTTTATTTATTCTTTTTTACCTCATGAATTAGCAGAAAATTTCAGCAATAAAACAGTATAATTCCACTTTTATTTATCTCTTTTATATATGAGTTTCCAAGTTTGGTTCGCCTTTATGTTGGCATGCTGGGTGATTAGTCTTTCTCCAGGGGCGGGGGCGATCGCTTCAATGTCGAGTGGTTTAAACTATGGCTTTAAGCATGGCTATTGGAATGCGATTGGCTTGCAGCTGGCTTTGATTATTCAAATTATGATTGTAGCCGCAGGGGTGGGAGTTCTTTTTGCGACGACACCGTGGGCGTTTCAGGTGGTGAAATGGTTTGGGGTCATTTATTTATTATATTTAGCTTATGTTCAGTGGACTGCCCCAGCTCAAAATATTGATATTCAAACCGAGCAGAAAAACACACCTGCTTTAGTACTGGTGTTTAAAGGATTCATCGTCAACATGAGTAATCCTAAAGCTATCGTTTTTTTGTTGGCTGTACTCCCACAATTTTTAGATTTAAACCAACCGCAGTGGATACAATATGTGATCATGGCGATTACAATGGTCGTGATTGATTTGATGGTGATGGCAGCATATACAGGACTTGCATCAAAAATCTTGAGATTACTGCGTTCACCTCGACAGCAAAAATATTTAAATCGAAGTTTTGCGGTGATGTTTGGTTGTGCAGCTGCATTGTTGAGTGCAATTCAGCAAACGAGTTAATCTTTTGCTGAAGACCCGCTAAGAGATTTAAATTTTTGTGTTGCGAAAATAGCTGCGAATGTCAGTGCCATACACAAAACGATGCTTAATCCTGTAGCAATATTTAATGCTGCACTTGACCATAATCCAACGGTTACTCCAAATTGAGCAAGCACAAATGCCCAAATCACCATTTGCTTAGGGGAGTGAGCCAGTAAGCGAGCACTCAATGCGGGAATGACCAGCAAAGCACCCATCAGTAGAGAGCCTACTGCGCGAAGTGCCAACACGGTAAATAAAGCGAGAAGCAACATAAAAACTAGACGTTGCCATTTAGCATTCACGCCTTCACTGATCGCAATGTCAGGATCAATAGAAATCTGAATTTGTGCGGACCATGAGCGATAAAGAACAATCAATGCTGCAGCGATAACAATCGCAAATAAAGGTAAATCAGCCCATTCGATACTCAACAGATCGCCAAATAAATAGCTTAATAGTTCAGGTCTTAAACTTGGTAAATGCTGTATTAGAAGTAGGCCTGAGCACAGTAATGTCGCTGAACACAATGCCAATAAGGCATCATTTGGCAATCTTGAATCATGTAGAACCCATAAAATAGCGACTAAGAGTCCTGCTAAACAACCAACACCTAACCAAAAAGGCAGTTGAAGCATTCCTGCTATAGCAACACCGAGTAATGTGCCATGCGCCATAGTGTCTGCAAAAAATGACATCCTGCGCCAAAGCATCAGACAACCTAAAGGTGCTGTAAGAAATACTAGCAATGTCCCCATGATCCAAGCAGGTAACAGTAACTCTAACCATTCCATCATCTCTTAGACCTTTGGTTCAGGGTGGATATGCGGACGAGGGTCATGCGTACAGGGTTCAACATGATCGCTATGCCCACAATGATTGTGGTGATGCTGATAAAACATGCGTTGAGTTCCGAAAATTGCTTGATACTCAGGATGCTGTTGAATGCTTTCAGGTAGTCCGCTACAACAAATGTGTTTATTGAGACAAACTACACGATGCGTACCTTGCATAACCCACTGTAAATCGTGAGAAACCATTAAAACAGCACAACCATAACGCTCTGGCAGACTACGTACGTATTCATACAGTTCGGCTTCTGATTGGATGTCTAAACCCTGCATGGGTTCGTCAAGAACCAAAATATCAGGTTGACGTAATAAGGCGCGAGCAAGGAGAACACGTTGACGTTCTCCTCCAGATAACTGCTGAACTTTAGATAATTGTAGTTTTGAAATCCCAGTGTCCTGAATAATTTCTTTGCGAAGATCACTTGCACATGTTTCTAGATCAAGTAAGTCTTGGACACGTAAGGGCAGGCTGCTAGACGGATTAAATTTTTGTGGGACATATGCCATTTTTAGCTTTTTAGCAAAAGTGACTTTGCCTGCGTTGGGTTGCATGATGCCAAGCAATACTTTGATCAACGTAGACTTACCAGCGCCATTCGGACCAATCAATGTGACGATTTCTTTTGCTTGTAAAGCAAAATTAACATTTCTAAGGATGTCTCGTTCATCTCGTCGAACCGAAATATTTTCAAGTTCAATCAATGAAGGGTTTATTGACGAGTGCTGCACTGATGACATTTTCCAGAGATTTCAATAATGCTGTGTTGCGCGATAAATTGATCAGATGCCGCCAATTGATCTAACTGTTGAATTAAGCCTTGAGCAGATGCTTCTTTTACAGAGTGGCATTCTGTACAAATCAAAAAAGCAGCTTGATGTCCTTCACGTGGATGGCAGCAAGGGATGTAAGCATTGATTGAGGTTAAACGATGGATTAAGCCTTTCTCTAGCAGGAAATCTAATGTTCGATACACGGTGGGTGGTGCAGCAGGACGATCAGCTTGTCCTTTTATTTTTGCCAGAAGATCATAAGCACCCATAGGTGCCGAGGCATTTAGAATGAGTTCAAGAACTTCTTTGCGTAAAGGTGTTAGTCGTGCGCCAACCGCAGTACATAAAAGCTCTGCTTCCGCAATTCTTGCTTTAATATCGTGATGACCGTGGACACCGTGCAAAGCATTATCATGTTCATGTGAACAAGAACTCATAACTTGACCTCATTGTTTTGCACATATCATAACATGCAAATGATCTATAACTATCTATATCGTGATCTTGATGATTATGATGACAAGGGGCTTGGAAAATAGACATAGGCAATTTTTAACTTTTGTTATATTATAACATGCTTCGCTAAGTTGAGTACTACTGTAATGTCACGCCTTTTAATCTTTGTTTTCTTTTCAATGTTTAGTACATGGGGGTGGACTCAAAGTTTAGTGGTTTCGACACATCCCATTTATTTGATCGCTAAGGAAGTAACACAAGGAATTGAAGAGCCTGTATTACTTTTAAATGATCAAACAGGACATGATGTTCAATTGACACCTGCTCACCGCAAAGCGATTCAGGATGCCTCTTTAGTGATATGGCTAGGCAAGGCACATGAAGCACCTTTAGAAAAGCTCCTAGGACAAAATAGAAAAGCGATTGCTTTATTGGACTCAGGAATTTTAACGATACTTCCTCAGCGTAGTTTACGTGGAGCAGCTTTGGCGAATACGATGGATAGTCATGTTTGGCTGGAACCGAACAACGCGGTTCGTATTGCCTTCTTTATTGCGACATTGCGATCACAGCAAAATCCTGAAAATAAAAATAAATATATGTCAAATGCAAAAAACTTTGCACAACAAATGCTACAGGCTTCGCAAATATACGAGAGTACTAATAAGGCAAAACCATATTGGTCTTATCATGATGCCTATCAATATTTAGAGCGGGCGCTGAATTTGAAGTTTGCTGGAGCATTAACTGATGATCCGCATATTGCGCCTACAGCTGCACAAATAAAGTACTTAAAAGATAGTCGACCAAAGTCAAAAATGTGCCTATTGGCTGAAACTTCGGCAAGTTCAAGCCAATATCAGAAGCTGAATCCCATCATCTTTGAATCGGTAGATGAAAGCATGAGAGGGGAGGATGATTTTGTGGTTGCTTGGAAAAAATTGGCTTCAAAAACCGATAAGTGCGTATTAAGTGCGCAAAAATGATGAAAAAAAATTAATTGAGTTGACTCTATCGTCAGAAAATATGGTAACGAAAAAAGCAGACTTAAGTCGAGAAAAGATTGCATGTTCAGGGGTGTAACTCTATAATGCCTGCGATTCGAAACGATCATCAATAAAACTTGTCAAGCAGTTACGCTGTAAGTGGGTAAAAAATGAGCCGAACTAGTCGCATGATTGACCGACGATTAGCAAAAGCTTTGGTCTTCTTACAAGCGTGTATGATTCCAGTGGCAGCTTTATTGGCTTGGCTGATTAAAGATACAACTGCTGCTTTAAGTGCTGCGCTTGGAGCTTTGGTCTGTTGGTTAGCACACTGTTATTTTGCTTGGCAGTCGTTCAGAACGGCAGGTGCCAGAGCATCAAAACAAGTCATGCTAAACATGTATCGAGGCATGCTTGGGAAGTTTGCGATTGTGATCGTTGGTTTTATATTAATTTTAAGCAATGTTAAACCGCTGTCACCGGTTGCATTGTTTAGTGGATTTATCCTCGTACAAGCGATGTCGTGGGTCGCGCCGTTTTGGGCGTCGCGTCTACAAAAACGTGGATAAAGCACATTTTGAGATTTTTGGAAGTAAAAACGAGATTATTGCAGTACGCATGGTTCGTTTAACTTCTTTTTAATGATTGACATTGACCAGGTGTGATTTATGGCTGCTGAAGAACATGCCCTGACTTCGACCGAGTATATCAAGCATCACTTGACCAATATGACCTATGGCAAAATGCCTGATGGTACATGGAAATTGGCTGAGACTGCTGAAGAAGCTCAATCGATGGGGTTCACTGCAATTCACTTGGATTCAATGGGTTGGTCTATCGGACTTGGTGTTATTTTCTGTTTGTTGTTCTGGACAGTTGCGAAAGCTGCGAATGCAGGTGTACCAACTAAATTCCAATCAGCGATCGAGATGATCATTGAGTTTGTTGACTCAAGTGTTCGTGATACTTTCCACGGCAAATCACGTTTAATTGCTCCACTTTCATTGACCATTTTCGTGTGGATTTTCCTCATGAACGCAATGGACTTGATTCCTGTAGACTGGATTCCTTATCTAGCTCAACAGATTGGTGCAAGTGTATTTGGTATGGACCCTCACCACGTTTATTTCAAGGTTGTTCCATCTACTGACCCGAACATTACTTTAGGTATGTCATTGTCGGTATTTGTGTTGATCTTGTTCTACAGCATCCGTGAAAAAGGTGTTGGAGGATTCGTTGGCGAGTTGGCACTTAACCCGTTTAATCCAAGTAACCCAGTTGCAAAAGCGTTATTGATTCCAGTGAACTTGATTTTGGAATTAGTAACTTTCCTTGCTCGTCCAGTTTCGTTGGCTCTACGACTGTTCGGTAACATGTATGCAGGTGAGTTAATCTTCATCTTAATCGCGTTATTACCGTTCTGGATCCAGTGGGCGTTATCTGTGCCTTGGGCTATCTTCCACATTCTTGTAATCACGCTGCAAGCATTTATCTTTATGATGCTGACCATCGTTTACTTGAGCATGGCAAGCGAAAAGCATTAATGGTATTGCCTAACTATCACCTGATGGTTGGGCTTAAATTTTAGTTTAATTTGGTAATAACCTAACCTCTGAGGAATTTTTCATGGAACTCACTTTAGGTCTAGTTGCAATTGCATCTGCTATCTTGATCGCTTTCGGTGCTTTAGGTACTGCGATTGGTTTTGGTCTTTTAGGTGGTCGCTTCTTGGAAGCTGTTGCTCGTCAACCAGAATTGGCTCCACAACTTCAAACTCGTATGTTCTTAATCGCGGGTCTTCTTGATGCTGTGCCTATGATCGGTGTTGGTATTGGCTTGTTCTTCATCTTCGCTAATCCATTTGTAGGTTAATAGCTTAATTCCTAAATCCACATATTGAGGAATAGCGAAATGAATATCAACCTCACATTGATTGGTCAAGCAATTGCATTTGCGATGTTCGTCGCATTCTGCATGAAGTTTGTTTGGCCACCACTAATCAATGCGATTAGTGAGCGTCAGCGTAAAATCGCTGATGGCTTAAACGCTGCTGAAAAAGCTAAAGCTGACCTTGCTGATGCGCAAGCACAAGTTAAGGCAGAGTTAGATGCAGCGAAAGCACAAGCGGCTCAATTGATCGAACAAGCGAACCGTCGTGCAGCACAATTGGTAGAAGAAGCGCGTACCCAGGCTGCGGCTGAAGGTGAGCGTATTCGTCAACAGGCGAAAGAAACTGTTGATCAAGACATCAATGCTGCTCGCGAAGAATTACGTCAACAAGTTGCTGCTTTGGCAGTTGCTGGCGCAGAAAAAATTCTGAACCAACAAGTTGACGCAGAAGCTCATAATGCCATGCTGACTCAGCTGGCTGCTAAACTATAAGCGAGGCGAAATATGGCTGAACTCTTGACGTTAGCACGCCCGTACGCCAAAGCAGCATTTGCTTATGCATCTGAGCAGAATGCAACTGACGCTTGGTCAAATGCGTTACAACTGCTCAGTGCTGCGGTGCAAGACGAAGCATTTTCCGCTTATTTAAATCGCCCTGAGCTGACTCCTGCGGAACAAGTAGGTCTTTTTGCGAAAGTTTTAGGTGAAGATCAATCTCAATCAGTGTCTAACTTTTTGACACTTCTTGCAGATAACGATCGTTTAGTTTTATTGCCTGAAATTGCTGCAGAATACGAATTACTTAAATCGCAGAACAACAACACGTTGGAAGTGGAGATTGAATCTGCTTTTCCAATGGATGCGACACAAGAGCATATTTTAGCTCATGCGCTTGAAAAACGTTTTAACAGAACTGTACATGTGACTGTTAGCGTTAATCCAGCGTTAATCGCAGGTGTTGTGATTCGTGCAGGCGACCAAGTGATAGATGACTCTGCGCTTAACAAGCTTGAAAAAATGCGGACTCGTCTTCTTGCGTAACAGCAAAAAGACTGAACTTAAAAAAGATTGAGGAATAGCGCAATGCAACAACTGAATCCATCCGAGATCAGTGCGCTCATTAAACAGCGTATCGGCGATCTGGACACCAGCGCGACCGCTAAGAATGAAGGTACCATCGTCATGGTATCTGACGGTATCGTGCGTATTCACGGTCTTGCGGATGCAATGTACGGTGAAATGATCGAATTCGACGGCGGCTTATTTGGTATGGCACTGAACCTAGAACAGGATTCAGTGGGTGCCGTTGTTTTAGGTAACTACCTAAGCCTTCAAGAAGGTCAAAAAGCTCGTTGTACAGGTCGTGTATTAGAAGTTCCGGTAGGTCCTGAACTTCTTGGCCGTGTCGTAGACGCTTTGGGTAACCCAATTGATGGTAAAGGCCCTATTGATGCAAAACTAACTGATGCTGTTGAAAAAGTAGCACCAGGTGTAATTTGGCGTCAATCTGTCGACGAACCTGTTCAAACTGGTTATAAATCAGTTGATACCATGATCCCTGTAGGTCGTGGTCAGCGTGAGTTGATCATTGGTGACCGTCAAACTGGTAAAACAGCAATGGCGATCGATGCGATCATCGCTCAGAAAAACTCTGGCATTAAATGTGTATACGTTGCGATTGGTCAAAAACAATCAACAATTGCAAACGTTGTACGTAAGCTAGAAGAAACTGGCGCTATGGCGTATACAACTGTTGTCGCAGCTGCGGCAGCTGATCCTGCAGCGATGCAGTATTTAGCTCCGTACTCAGGCTGTACAATGGGTGAATACTTCCGTGACCGTGGTGAAGATGCGTTAATTATTTATGATGATTTGTCTAAGCAAGCTGTTGCTTACCGTCAAATTTCATTGTTATTACGTCGTCCGCCAGGTCGTGAAGCGTATCCAGGTGACGTATTCTATCTTCACTCACGTCTTCTTGAGCGTGCTTCGCGCGTTTCAGCTGACTATGTTGAGAAGTTCACGAACGGTGCAGTAACTGGTCAAACTGGTTCTTTAACTGCGTTACCGATCATTGAAACTCAAGCGGGTGACGTATCTGCATTCGTACCAACGAACGTAATTTCGATTACTGACGGTCAGATCTTCTTAGAAACATCATTATTCAACGCAGGTATTCGTCCTGCTGTGAACGCGGGTATCTCTGTATCGCGTGTTGGTGGTTCTGCTCAAACTAAGATCATCAAAAAATTGTCTGGTGGTATCCGTACTGCTTTAGCACAATACCGTGAATTGGCTGCGTTTGCTCAGTTCGCTTCTGATCTTGATGAAGCAACTCGTAAGCAACTTGAGCATGGTCAACGTGTAACTGAGTTAATGAAGCAGAAACAATATGCTCCTTACTCAATTGCTGACCAAGCTGTATCTGTTTATGCATCTAACGAAGGCTACATGGCTGACGTTGAAGTGAAGAAAATCGTAGACTTTGATGCTGCGTTAATTGCTTACTTCCGTTCAGAACATGCTGCGTTAATGCAACAGATCGATGAAACTGGTGATTATAACAAAGACATCGAAGCAGCATTCAAAGCAGGTATTGAGAGCTTCAAAGCGACTCAAACTTACTAAGTTTATCTTTAGTTAAGTTTGGTTCACGGATCAACCTTCGGAAGCTCGAAAGAGCTTTCGAATACTAGGTTAAGCGTATGGCAAATTTAAAAGAAATTCGCGCCAAAGTAGCTAGTATCAAAAGCACGCAGAAAATTACTCGCGCGATGCAAATGGTAGCTGCTTCTAAAATGCGTCGTGCGCAAGAGCGCATGGCTCAAGGCCGTCCGTATGCCGATAATATGCGCCGTGTAATTGCTCACTTAGTTCAAGCAAATCCTGAATATAAACACCGTTATATGGTTGATCGCCCTGTTAAGCGCGTTGGCTATATCGTGGTGTCTTCAGATCGTGGCTTGGCAGGTGGCTTGAACATTAACTTGTTCAAGAAAGTTGTGCAGCATGTCAAAGCACAACAACAGCAGTCAATTGAAGTTGAATTTGCTTTGATTGGTCAAAAAGCGGTTTCGTTTTTTAAGAATTACGGCGGTAAAGTGCTTGGTGCAACGACCCAACTTGGCGACGCGCCGAGTTTGGAGCAGTTAACTGGCTCTGTACAAGTTATGCTTGATGCATTTGATAAAGGCGAATTAGATCGTATCTACCTCGTTTCAAATGGTTTCGTCAATGCGATGACTCAACAGCCTAAAGTAGAACAACTTGTTCCTTTAGCACCAGCGCAAGCAGGCGATGATCTCAACCGTACTTATGGTTGGGACTATATCTACGAACCAGAAGCAGAAGAATTGTTAAATGGTTTGTTGGTTCGCTACATCGAGTCTATGGTTTATCAAGGTGTGATTGAAAACGTTGCATGTGAGCAGTCTGCTCGTATGGTCGCAATGAAAGCAGCGACAGACAACGCAGGCCAATTGATTAAAGACCTACAACTCATTTACAACAAGCTGCGTCAAGCCGCGATTACTCAGGAAATTTCCGAGATCGTTGGCGGTGCCGCTGCCGTTTAACATTATTAAGTTTGAATTGAGGAGACAGCAATGAGTAGCGGTCGTATCATTCAGATCATCGGCGCGGTTATCGACGTCGAGTTTGAGCGCAATAGCGTTCCTAAGATCTATGACGCTCTCCAAGTTGACGGTACTGAAACTACTTTAGAAGTTCAGCAACAGCTTGGCGATGGTGTTGTTCGTACCATCGCAATGGGTTCTACAGAAGGTCTTAAACGTGGCCTTAATGTAACTAGCACAAATGCACCGATTTCTGTTCCAGTGGGTCCTGCTACGCTTGGTCGTATCATGGACGTATTGGGTCGCCCTATCGATGAAGCAGGTCCTGTAGCGACTGAAGAACGTTTGCCGATTCACCGTCAAGCACCTTCTTATGCTGAACAAGCAGCTTCTACTGATCTTTTAGAAACTGGTATTAAAGTAATTGACTTACTTTGCCCGTTCGCGAAAGGTGGTAAAGTTGGTTTATTCGGTGGTGCGGGTGTTGGTAAAACCGTTAACATGATGGAGTTGATCAACAACATCGCGAAAGCACACTCAGGTTTATCTGTGTTTGCTGGTGTTGGTGAGCGTACTCGTGAAGGTAACGACTTCTATCACGAAATGAAAGATTCTAACGTTCTTGACAAAGTAGCAATGGTCTACGGTCAGATGAACGAGCCACCAGGTAACCGTTTACGCGTAGCGTTAACTGGTTTGACTATGGCTGAATACTTCCGTGATGAAAAAGACGAAAATGGTAAAGGTCGTGACGTATTATTATTCGTCGACAACATCTACCGTTATACACTTGCGGGTACTGAAGTATCAGCATTGTTAGGTCGTATGCCATCTGCGGTAGGTTACCAACCGACACTTGCAGAAGAAATGGGTGTTCTCCAAGAGCGTATTACGTCTACTAAGTCTGGTTCGATCACATCGATCCAAGCTGTATACGTACCTGCGGATGACTTGACTGACCCATCACCTGCAACAACGTTTGCTCACTTAGATGCAACAGTAGTATTGAGCCGTGACATCGCATCTTCTGGTATTTATCCAGCGATCGATCCACTTGACTCAACTTCACGTCAGTTAGATCCATTGGTTGTTGGTCAAGAGCATTATGAAATTGCACGTTCTGTACAGAACGTATTGCAACGTTATAAAGAGCTTAAAGACATTATCGCAATCTTGGGTATGGATGAATTAGCTGAAGAAGATAAATTGGTTGTTTACCGTGCGCGTAAAATCCAACGTTTCTTCTCTCAACCATTCCACGTAGCTGAAGTATTTACTGGTGCTCCTGGTAAATTAGTACCGCTTAAAGAAACTATTCGTGGCTTTAAAGGTCTATTAGCTGGTGAATACGATCACATCCCAGAACAAGCGTTCTATATGGTTGGTGGTATTGACGAAGTGATTGCTAAAGCTGAGAAACTCTAATTTAAGGAGATCATCTCATGGCGACTATGCAATGTGATGTCGTAAGTGTTAAAGAGTCTATTTACTCTGGACAAGTTACGATGTTAATCGCAAAAGGTGCGGGTGGTGAGTTAGGTATTTTACCTGGACATGCACCACTTGTAACTTTACTCCAACCTGGACCGATTCGTGTTCAGTTGGAAAATGGTACGGAAGAAATTGTTTACGTATCTGGCGGTGTGTTAGAAGTTCAACCTCATGTTGTTACGGTACTTGCAGATAGTGCAATCCGTGCAGACAACTTAGATGAAGCTGCAATTATGGAAGCTCGTAAACAAGCTGAACAATTGCTAGCAAATCAAAAGAGTGATTTGGATTCTGCTGCTGCACTTGCTGCGTTGGCTGAAACAGCTGCTCAGCTTGAAACGATCCGTAAAATCAAGAATCGTGCAATGTAATTGCAGATTTAAGATTGAAAAAGCCACCGTCAGGTGGCTTTTTCATTTGGATTGACTTTATGAATCTGACAATTATCACAATTGCCTTTATAAAAAGGTTCAGTAGCAATACGATCAAGAATAGATATTCTTTAAGATATAAGAAAATAATGCTTAGTTTATTTAAACTTTTTTTATTTGGTAATCTGTGCGTGAAGCATAAATTAAGGATATATTTAACAATCTAGCAACTCGCTTAACAATAGTGATCGGAAGTAAGAGTTTGCTGATTTTTCTATATTTGCAATAACGAATAGATCTTATAAAAATTCAATTAGGAAGTATATGTTACCGAGTAATGTCTTAAAGTTGCGTTTAGATCGCATCGAACAACAAGGGCATCATTTATCTGTCAAAGACCAATTGAAGCTGGTAACGCTCACCCAACCTGATTTAACTGCAAATATTTACACACAAATATTTAATCTTACTTTACCCAAGATTTGGAATTTTCGTCATTCCACCAAAGAAGATATTCATTGTGCTTTACGTTTAATTCAATTAATTACAGAGACTTTTATTCCTGCGTATAAGTTCCATGCACAAAAAAATGCATGGCTAGAGCAGTGTTTAGCATTTCGCTTGCAATATTCAGAAGAAAAATTTAGCTCAAATGAAATTCAAAAGATTTTGTTGCAGTTATCAGAGTGCAAAGACGGTGAATTAAAACTGAGTGTTTTGAAACAACTGTGTGATGAATACGATATTGTTGAAATCAAATTGAATCTTGCGAAGTTGTATGTCCGTTTGGAAAATTGGCATGCAGCTATAGAAATCTATGATCGTGTCTTCCAGCAACAACCTACACAGCATGAAGATATTCACTACGATTACATTCAAAGTCTGTTAAATCGTAATCATTATTCGAATGAACATGGTCATGGTGATATCGTTGAAGCTTTGGATCGACTAGGAAATCTTGATCAGATTCAACAGCAAAAACTACACGATGAACTGACACGACGAGCTGTAGGCTTATTATTGCCTGAGAATCTCAACTCGCATATTGTGCAATCTCCAAAACCATTTATACATCTTCAGCATAAGCTAAAGTTCGTTGGATACTCTTTAAATCATTGGCTATCGGCTGATGAGTTTGTTGTACCTTATTATAAAAATAGAATTGAACAAGCACCTAAATTGCTCAATAACCAAGAGGTGGTTATGCATTTAGATCGCCATAAAGCAGCAAATGCAGCACTACAGAAAATATTAACTGGGCGAGATTTAAAATTTGTTAGTGGGATTAGCGCTGCAAATCATAGCTTAGGATTTATTTGGAATTATTTTCATATAAACCCTTTGGTTTTAGATGCGCTTGTCACTGCTTCAAAGGGTGATCCAGAAGCATTTTATAATTTAAAACAGATTCCAGCGCCTGATTATAATCATGATGCTGCTATGCAGCAGATATCATCTTATTTGGCTAAACAACAAGTAGCATATAACTTGAGTCAGCAGGGACATAGCATTGAGTTTGTAGAGCATTCACATTTAGCTGGATTTGACCTTATTGTGGATGGTACACCGATGCAGGTTAAATGCACGCTTGATACTGAAAAAGTCGAAAAATTTGCGCAGAGCTATCCACATATTGCAATCATTGTGAATATTGAACTGGCTCATTTGCAAGAAAAATACCCATCGGTTTTTGCTGATTTAGCACTTAGTTATGAGTCGGTCCAACGCACTGCTCAGCAAAGCTTACAGCAAGTCGTTGGACGTGAGGATTTTTTACCAATTCCTTTAATGAATACGGGTTTTGCTGTCTATCGTAATTTTAATAAAGTACAGACTAGACAAACAGTACGCCCTTTTCTGCAATACAAATCGTCTAATTCAACTATGAAAAATGGTTTGGCTTTAGGAGCAGCAATCGGTGGGATTGTCTCAGGTTCGATCGGTGCTTTTTTTGTTGGGGGACTAGCGATTTATCGAACTTGGCGTGTTCAGAATAAAGAACAAACTAAATCGGCTCATGAGAAACAACAAATCATAGCGCAAAGAAACCAAGTCATGGATTTGTTGATTGATTTTGCGGAATGGTTTACTCACGACCTACTCAAGTATCGGATTGATTTATATGCCTACCAACTTAGACAAATTGAAATGAAGCTGATGGGACAGATACCTGAGCTGTCTCTTTCTACTTTGCTGTTTGCCTATAAGTTTGAAGCGCATCATCGAGCGTTAAAGTTGTATGAATGGATGCAGCAACAATTGACACATGACAATCCCAAACGCAAAGTGCAAGCAGGCTGGGTGGCATTAGCACAATCAGATCAGTTTATGTCGATTGAGTTGAAGCAACGTCTTAATCAATTGAATACTGTATTAGATCAATATAAAAAGATGACTCAAATGGGGCATGATTTTCCAAATCTAAGCAAGCAGAAAGCTAATACTTCAGTCTCTATGCCATCGTATCAGATACAACCCATCAAAATGAGTTATGAGATTTGATGCTGGCGTAATCCTAATTACTCATCATAAAAAAGAGCGCTCTCAAGCGCTCTTTTTTATGTATTTTATTTTGCTAATTCAGCTTCAATTGCATTTACGATGCGTTCATCATCCGCTGTAATATCTGGTGCAAAACGCGCCACAATTTCACCTTTTTTATTTACCAAGAATTTTTCAAAATTCCATAAAACTTCAGGTGGATTGTTTGGCGTTAAACCATAATCAACTAAATCTTTCCACCAAGGACCTTCACCAATACGTTCAGGGATTGCTTGAGTTAGTGTTTGATAGAGTGGATGTTTGTCATCGCCAGCAACAGAGATTTTTGCAAATAAAGGGAAATGAACATCGTAATTTAATGAACAGAATTGCTGAATTTCATCATTACTACCAGGTTCTTGCTCTAAGAAGTTATTTGCTGGAAAACCTAAGATTTCTAAACCTTGATCTTTCTTCGCTTGGTACAGTTTTTCCAAACCTTCATATTGGGGAGTTAAGCCGCATTTAGATGCGACATTGACGATTAAAAGTACTTTACCTTGGTATTGTTCAAGGTCGACTTCCTGACCTTTGATATCCTTAACAGGAATGTGATAAACCGATTGGCTCATGGAATACGTCCTAATTTGTTGTTGTGACAAGACTTGTTTGTTTTAACTGCTTATTTATCAGAGTGCAATCTTATTCATAGTAATCAATACAAATAATGAGCAAAAGAAGAAAGCTGAATTAGGTAGATGCATTTTTGAGTTGAATAGGTGTTTGTCCTGTATAGCGCTTAAAAAATTCGATAAAACTTGAGCTGTGTTGATAACCTAGAGAAAACGCAAGTTGTTTAATGGTCATCCCTTGGCGAATTTGATTGATCGCATAGATGATCTTAGCTCGATTGCGCCATTCTGCTAAAGATAGCTGTAACTCTTGTTGGCTGAGGCGAAACAGATGACGTTCACTGAATGTAAAGTGCTGTAGGATCTGTTGTAGGCTCATATGAAATAATTCAGGATTCGCAAGTTGATCGAGGATCGGAGCTAAGGTTGGATGCGTGCTTTGCGGCAAATAATGTGTATATGCTGGGGCTTGCTTTAGTTGATCGAATAACACTTGTAATAAATGTTCAAGATATTCAGGCGCAGGATTTTGCTTTTGTTGCTCTAGAATTTGAATGACCAAAGAGCGAAAAAAAGGTTGAATACTAAAACAGCGGCAGACATCGCCTAATGCATCTCCGAAACGAGGATGAAGTCGGATGCAAATATAATGAATTTCATGTTCAACAGGCAGTGATTGGTGTTCTGTGCGTGGTGGTAGCCATAGCCCATAGCTTGGCGGTGATAAATAATATTTTCCTTCAATATCAAACTCTAGTGTTCCATTTAAACTAAAATTAAAGTCACCCCAAAGTGAAGAGTGAGGACTAACAACGTCATTCTTTTGATAGAGAAATTCATGCACCTCTATACCAGTTAAGAATGGAAATTGTTGGATACCGTCAAACTTCATTTGGATTCTCAACTTTTAATTTTCACAAGTGACTTTTGGATTATTTAAGCCTTTGGCTAAAGTAAAAATGCTAATCAAGGCTAAAGCCACAAAGCTAATTACACCATAAATTAAGATATTTTCATTGAAGTGATCAACGACATAACCGCCTAATAATGAGCCAACAGCAATCATGACTTGGAACATGCCAACAAACAGAGGCATTCCTTTTTCAACAGCATTGGGTGCATGAACAAACATCCAAATATTCGCGGAAGTTGGAAAAGCTCCAAAGGCAAAACCCCAAAGTGCGGTGAGGATGACAGCACCCAGTTCATGCACTGCAAATATTGGGAAGCCAAAGAACACAACTGCAAAGCAGAAACCCACAAAAGCAAGCGTATAGCGAACATTTAAATTGCCACTATAACCTGCGAATGCATTCCCAAATACACCAGCAATTCCATAAAGTAACAGTAGAGAACTGATGGTGGTGCCATCAAAACCTGCGATATTTTTAAAGAATGGGGCTAAATAACTATAGGCACAGAAATGTGCTAAACCAATTAAGAGTACAATCAACATGCCACTACGTGCTTTGGGTATTCTTAACAGCGCAGGAAGATCACGCAGGTGAATAGCAGATTCAGGATTTAATTTGGGTAAGAAGATGATTTGCAATAAGAGGACGATTAAGCCAATTGCTGCCGTAATTCCAAATGCGCTACGCCATCCGTAGAATTCACTGAGCCATGTGCCGATGGGAACGCCTAATACCGTTGCAAAGGTTACACCTGCCATGACGACTGCGGTTGCCTTAGCGATGGGCAGATGAGCAGGAGCAAGTTTGCCACTCAAAGCAATTGCTGTTGCCCAAAAGCCTCCAATTGCGATTCCTAATACTAAACGACTCAGTAAGAGGATATTAAAACTCTCAGCAAATGCAGTAATGGTATTTGCTATCACCATGATCGCAGTCAGAAGAATTAAGACATAACGACGATCTAGTTGTTTCACTGATATCGGGAGCAGGGGCGCTGCAAATGCTGCCATGACGCCTGGTAGAGTGATAATTAAACCCGCAGTGCCAATAGAAATATTCAAATCAGCTGCAACACTGTTGAGTACACCTACAGGGAGAAATTCACTGGTCACCAGTGCAAAAGCGCCGATTGCGACTGCAAGAATCGCATACCAACTCCCTTGATTTTTCGTTGATGATGCGCCACTAGATTCGGGAGAGTAAGAGTTTTCCATATAAAATTCCTTTATTGTTAGATGCATAACAATAAAATTTTGGATACTGATTAAATTTTTATAACGATTGTTAGAAAATAAAAATAGTTGATAAAAATAGATGCGTCAATTAATTTAATAATGATCGTTATGAAAATATCTGTGGCTTTTATGAAAGATACGCATGAATCTCACCTAATGCCTTGTGATAATAGCCTTAAAAAGAAACGTGGTCGCCCAAAGTGTTTTGATGAACAACAAGTCTTACAAAAAGCAATGCTATTGTTTTGGGAACATGGCTTTGAAGCGACATCGATGAGTGATTTAACTCAAGCTTTAGGGTTAACTGCACCAAGTTTATATAGTAGCTTTGGTGATAAGGTGGGACTTTTTTATAAGTGTATCGACTACTATTTGGCTCATGAAGCATGTCCAATTGAAGCGATTTTCTTAGAGGCGAAAACTGCCAAAGTCGCATTTGAATTATTTCTTTATGATAATGTACAACGTTTGGTTCAACCCAATAAACCTACAGGTTGTATGCTTGTCGTTGCTACCATGAATTGTTCTGATCATGCGCAGACAGTGCAGCATACTATTCTTGAAAAGCGCCTAAAGACCAAACAAAAAATGCTTGAGCGTTTAAAACAGGGTGTAGAAAATGGTGACATTGCTCAGTCTACCTCTCTACAAGAGATAGCTGATTTCTATGCAACAGTCTTACAAGGATTGACTGTGCAAGCACGAGATGGTGCAACGGTTCAACAATTGCATAAGGTGGTTGAACACGCAATGCGTAGCTGGGACTTATTCTAAATTTGATGTCTAAACAGCGATATAAATGTCTGAAATACGATATTTCAATTGATTTAGACATCTTTCAGAATATTCGCATTACTTAGAAAATGCGGGAAAGTGGATGGGTCAGCTAAGCAAATATCAAAAATGGGTGTTTATCTTACCTCTCATTGCTGTTTTCATTTGGTCATTGAACATTGCGGTGACTCGTTATGTCGCAGATTATATTTCACCAGCCAGTATTAGTTTTTATCGGTGGTTTGTGGCTTTTATTATCCTGACGCCATTCATGCTGCCCAAAGTTTGGCAACAACGTGCTTTGATTCGACCTCTGATCGGACGTTTAGCTGTGCTAAGTGCTTTTGGTATGGTGTTATATCAAGGTCTCTCATATACCGCGGCACATTATACGACGGCAACCAATATGGGCATCGTCAATGCATTTGTTCCCATTTTTACTATATTTATTTCATATTTGATCTTAAAAGATAAGCCTAATCGTTTTGCGATCGTTGGTAGTTTATTGTCCTTTGCTGGATTGATCTATGTGATGAGCCAAGGTCAGCTTTCTAGTTTGTTTGCTCAAGGTGGGCATTGGGGAGATGCTGTCATGGTGATTGCGGTAGGATTCTATGCATTTTATGGGGTGTTTCTCAAAAAATGGCAAGTCCAGTTACCCTTGATGACCAGTCTATATGTACAAATAGGGTTTGCATTGTTATATCACGCCCCATTTTTATTATATTTAGGCTTGGATGAGATTGATGCAGAGAATGCCATGAGTGTGCTTTATGCTGGTATGTTTCCATCTTTGATTGCTCCCTTGTTATGGATGGTGGCAGTACAAGCGATTGGCCCAAATCGAACCAGTATTTTTATGAATCTTATGCCTGTATTTACGGCAGTGATAGCCAGTGTTTGGTTAGCTGAACAATGGACAATTTATCACTCGGTTGGTGGCATAATGATTCTCATAGGGATTATTTTGGCCCAAAAAAAGACAAAAAAAGTTGTTCAATCACAGTTGGAAACGGCGACTTAGTTGCGCATAAATGAGATGGTTTTGCTTAAAAGAGCAACAAACGAACGTAATTTTTTTATTAACTGTTTATTCTTTCTATATGATTTACAAATATATTTTAAAGGAGTGCCTCATTTGTGATTCTGAAAAAGATCAATAAAAATAAAAATATATTTTTATTGGATCTTTAAAACTGACAAAAAAGGTACGCTTTTCACTTTTTTTGTTAGATAAATAATATATTTGTATAAGATGAATGATTGATCCATAATACTCAACACAGCAAGATGATTCGTTTTAGAATGAATGAGTTGCTTACCAAATTTGCGAACCCTCTGGATGTGATGATACACATCCTTTTTATGCTCAGTTATCCCTATATAACTGAGCTTTTTTTTTATCTGCTATTCATGTAATTAAGCGCGAATCACTTCACCTGTTAGTGCATTTAGAATACGACTTGGTTCTTGGCTCAAGCCTAATTTACCATCTAGATAATGCAGAGATGAACCAAAATAAGCTTGTGCCTCTTCTAAACTTTTTGCTGGAGTTAAGCCTGCGGGATTTGCGCTTGTCGATACGATAAATCCACCAAATGAATTACATAGCTCTACACACAAAGGATGTGTTGTTACACGAACAGCAACCAAAGGGTGTTGACCTTTAATCCAAGTCGGGATGTGTTGGTCGGCTGGAAGTAGCCATGTTGTGGCACGTTCGGTCTCTTGACGATTTGACCAACTGGCAATCACTTGGTTGCGGAGGTTGGATTCTAGGTTCTGCAGTAGATGTTCTACTTGTTCTAGATGCCCAGCTAATAAAATTACGCCTTTTTCAACTGGACGATGTTTTAACTCAAGAATGTCTTGAAATGCTTGTTGATTAAAAGGATCACAGCCCAAACCCCAAACGGCTTCTGTTGGATAGGCGAGGACTTGTCCTTGTTTTAGACAATCAGCGGTTTCAGCAATCGAGTTTGTAATCATGTCTAGGTAGGTACTAACAGAAAAGATTGGCTATAGTTTAATGGATTGGACGACAACGTAAATAGCGACCACCTTGTTGTATGCACAAACCTAGTAACTCTAATTCCATTAATTGAGATGTGATTTCAGAGATTGGTGCTGGATAGCGTTGGCTGAGTAAATCTAAATCCTGTCCAATCCAATCTAAATTCTGATACAAGCTAATCAAATGTGGTGGAAGTGTTGAGTGCTGTTCTACAGCATCTTTAGTGTGTTGTTGGGTCTGCCAATGTGTAGGTAATGCTAAATCTTCAATAATCTGTTCAGGATGATCGACCAAAACAGCCCCTTCACGAATAAGTTGATGACAGCCTTGATGGTATTCACTGTAAATATGACCAGGGATAGCAAATACCATTTTACCTTGATTGGCTGCTTCATTCGCTGTAATCAAAGATCCACTTTTTAGTGCTGCTTCAACCACTAAGACACCTAAACTTAAGCCACTAACAATCCGATTTCGTCGTGGAAAATGTTGTTGTAATGGGAGTGTCGTAGGAAGAAACTCTGTGATGATGGCACCTGATTGAGCAATTTGTTGTGCCAATGGTTTATTTTGAGTGGGATAAACGGTATCTAACCCAGTACCTGTGACAGCGATACTTCGATGATGTGCTAAGCCACCGCGATGAGCAGCTTCATCAATCCCATGTGCAAGACCACTGGTAATATAAAATCCTTTCTCACTAAGGTAATAAGCAAAATCATAAGCCACTTGGCGACCATGTGGACTAGGTTTTCGGCTCCCCACTAATGCAATTTGCGGTTGCAGTAAAGCTTGAAGATGACCTTGACCAAATAATATGGGTGGATGATCTGCATAAGGTATGAGTTGTTTGGGATAGTCAATATCGTGTGGCGTCACGATAAAGTCACAGTGCTTCAAAATCAGTTGAACTATCTGTTCAAATTGTTTTTGACCTTGTGTGCTTTGAAATTCTTCTAAGCGTTTTAGATGGTTTGCATGTAAACCGAGTTGATACCACTCAGAGAATCGGTGGCTTTGTGTTGCTTGTTCACAACTCCCAAAATGTTTCAGAATTTTGTGAAAGCTGGATAGGGAATGTTGAACCAAATACCACACCAACACGGTATGGTAGTGGTGGGGTGATAATTGATTCAACATAGTTTGTTCTTAGTCATCCAAGCGTGGTGGTTGGATGTTTGAACCGACCTTGATTGGTAGTTCACTGTCTAAAACGTAGGCATAGCTGATACGATCAAAACTCTTGAAGATCATCAAGCTACCCACATATTGTCCAGGTAATTTAACTTTCTCTTTAGTTTTTGGATCTTGTACGATCTCACCCTCTTGGTAGGTGCTAAAGACTTGACCAATTTCAACGCCATCAGCAGTACCACGATCAACAGTGACAACACCATTTTTTGCGGCTGTACCAATCGATCCTAATACACGAATCACTTTACCGCCATCGCGTACTTGTTTTGCATCGATAGGATAGAACAAGGTTGGCAACATTGCCTCTTGTTCAAGCATCACGCGATCACCACGACGAACTTCGCCGTTATAGCTATCAGTGAGTTCAACCGTAGTAATGTCGTTTTCATTGCGCACAGCAACACCAGATGCGACTTGAAGTAATTCAACACCTAGGTTTTGCTTTTTGCCTTGCTCATCGACAACGATGTAAGGTTCACCTTCACGGTAAACGCCATAACGCTGACCATTTTCTAGACCTTGACCACGGACGTAAACACTTTGTCCTTTGCCTGCAAGCACGCGATTGTCAGCTGTGCCTAAGATATAAGGGGTATTCGCAATTGCATCCGCTGGTAATACTGAACTACGTTCTAACCATTGTTGAATATGAGCCAATGGAATAACTGGCACACTATTGTTCAATGCTTCGATACGTACTTGCGGACGTAAAGTTGTTCCGCCACCTGTATAACGACGAATAATACCGTCACAGCCATCACCTTCATCTTTACCGATTAAAGGTTTGCCATTCAAACTACAGAGTAGTAAGCGGTCACCTGGATAAATCCAGTGAGGATTCTTAACGTGTTTATTGCTTGCCCAAATTTCTGGCCAGCGCCATGGTTTACTTAAAAACTTGCCTGAGATATCCCAAAGGGTATCGCCTTTTTTCACTACATAGACATGTGGTGCCCCAGCTTTGACGGAGGGTGGGCTAACATTAGGGCTTGCTGCATGCGTTATATTTACCGTCATGCCTAATCCTGCACAGATGGCAACAGCAATCAGTTGTTTTTTTAACCCCAAGGCATGAAATGAGTGTATGCCGTTTAAAACCTTTTTCATTATCATAATTCCTAAAAATTATGTGTGTAGTTGCGCTATAATAACGACTTTACACACAATTTTTTGATCAAGCATTCCCTTCAGTTGGTTTTCTGATCAATGGCATAAATGAGGAACAGTATGGCCTTATTACCTATTTTAAGTTT
This sequence comes from Acinetobacter sp. P1(2025), assembly GCF_051390655.1. NCBI lineage: Bacteria > Pseudomonadati > Pseudomonadota > Gammaproteobacteria > Moraxellales > Moraxellaceae > Acinetobacter > Acinetobacter sp. P1(2025). The sequence continues at coordinate 10,427 of NZ_JBPKBJ010000007.1, read as the reverse complement.
TCCTGATCCCCGTCTTCGTACCATTGCTAAGCCAGTCGAAGAAGTCACTGATGATATTCGTCAGCTTGCAGCAGATATGTTAGAAACCATGTACGAGGCACCGGGTATAGGTTTAGCGGCAACTCAGGTTGATCATCATATTCAGCTTATTGTCATGGACCTTTCTGAAGAGAAAAATCAACCGATGGTGTTCATTAACCCCAAAGTCACTCCACTGACTCAAGAGACTCAGCCGTACGAAGAAGGCTGTCTCTCTGTGCCTCAAATATACGACAAAGTTGAGCGTCCGTCACGTGTAAAAATTGAAGCAATTAACCTTGATGGTCAAGCATTTGAGTTAGAAGCTGACGAACTTCTCGCAGTTTGTATCCAACATGAAATGGATCACTTAAATGGCAAACTTTTTGTTGATTATTTATCGCCATTAAAACGTCAGCGTGCACGTGAAAAGGTTGAGAAAGTAGTACGCCAGCGTGAAAAAGAGAAAGTTGCCGTGAAGCGCTAAGCTCATCGTTGGTTTTTCGTGATGCCATTATTGTTTCGCAGTGGTTTATTATTCGCATTCACCGCAGTCTGTTTGCAGATTGCGGTCTTTTTGCAGCCTCTACTGCCGAAGCAATATCAAATCGCACCAGTCTGTGAAACGATTACCAAAGCTTTACTGTTACCTCAGGTACAAGCTGAGCAAAGTCAATCACAGCATCATGCTCATCATCATTCACATCAACTCGAACAAGCACCCGCATCTACATCTTCGCACGATCATCACGATCCCAATCATCAATGTCAGTACTGTACGGTATATGCCAATTTAGTATTGCCGCCTGATGTTGGTGTCAAAGAAATTTTAGTTCGTGTTCAAGTACGTTTAGTCGCATTTCAGCAAACATTTCATCATGTTTATTTTGCGCTACAACGACTTTTTCTATTGCCACAAGGGCGAGCCCCACCTGTTTTCGCATAAATCAAAGCACGTTTTCTTAGGGTTTGTATGAACTCTAAGCCCGTTTTATTTATGTTTTAAGAGAAGACATCTCATGGCACAGCCTAAATTTTTATTACAACCCTTAACGGTTGCGATTCTTGCTGCCTCAAATTCGAGCTTACTTTGGGCAAATTCTGAAGATTTATCGACTCAGCAACGTGTTGAAGCAAAGCTTGCACCTATTGTTGTGACTGCTCAACAACCGAACCAAAATAATGGTTTAGTCATTGAAGCTGATCCTAAACAACCCATACAACCTGTACCAGCAACTGATGGTGCTGATTATTTGCAAAGCATCTTAGGCTTTAGCGCCATCAAAAATGGCGGAACGAATGGTGATGTTACATTTAGAGGAATGTTTGGTTCTCGGATAAAAATGCTTGTGGATGGAAGTGAGAGTTTAGGTGCTTGTCCACAACGAATGGATGCTCCGACTTCATATATTCAGCCTGAAAGTTTTGACAAAATTACGGTAGTGAAAGGTCCACAAACTGTTCAATACGCAACGCCTGGCTCTGCAGCAACGGTGATTTTTGAGCGCCAACCAGAGAATTTGAGCAAAGATCAGCCTTATCGTGGACAAGCGAGCGTCTTGATCGGTTCATATGGGAGACTCGATCATAATGTAGAGGCTGCGATTGGGGATGAGAGCAAATATGCGCGATTAAATGCTAATCGTTCTGTCTCAAATGATTATCAAGATGGTGATGGTCAGACGGTTCATTCAAATTGGGAGCGCTGGAATGCCGATCTTGCCTTAGGCTGGAAGCCTTCAGAAGATTCTTGGCTAGAGTTTCGTGCGGGTAAAGCAGATGGCGAAGCGGCATATGCAGGTCGTACTATGGATGGTTCGCAATTTAAACGCGAAAGTTTAGCTTTGCATGCGGAACAAAAGAATATCACTGAGGTGATTAAGAAGATTCAAGCACAGATTGATTACAGTTATAACGATCATGTGATGGATAATTTTAGTCTACGCACACCTCCGATGACCACGATGAAAATGCACGGCATGGAGATGACTGTACCGAACAAAATGTCGATGCGTGTTGATCGTCGTACCTTAAATACACGTTTAGCAGTAACAACCGATTGGGACAAATTTAGCGTGATTTCGGGTGTAGACACGCAACAGAATAAGCATGGTGGCGATATGGTGATGTATGCCATGCCGAAGATGAACATGCCTTATGCGGAAGACTTGAAGTTTCAATCTTATGGTGCATTTAGCGAGTGGACTTATGCGATTGATCAAGATCAAAAAGTCGTAGCAGGAGCGCGTGTCGATCAAGTCAAAATAGACAATCTGCAAAATGCTAAAAATCGTAAAGATACTGTACCAAGTGGTTTCGTACGCTTGGAAAAGAGTCTCCCAGAACATGGTTTAAAGACTTATCTAGGTTTGGGATATGTGGAACGTACACCTGACTTTTGGGAGTTGTATAGCACCACAACAGATCATGGTGTAGGTTCCACAGATATGATGGGTAAAACCACATATAAAATGGTGGATAATCTAGACAATCTGAACAATGAACTCACAGCACAATTGGATCTCGGTTTGCAAGCAGAGCATGGTGCGTGGAGTACTTGGGCATCAGTTTATGCTGGATTAATCAAAGATTTCATCCTACTTGAATACAATACACCAGATAAAAGAAAACCACTTGCACGTAATGTTGATGCCATAATTGCTGGGGCAGAGGCTGGGGTTGGTTATCAATTTAATGATCATTTCCAAGCAGATATTTCAGCAATGTATGCGTGGGGTGAAAATAGGTCAGATGATCGTGCTTTGCCACAGATAGCGCCTTTTGAAGCGCGTATGAATCTTCGTTATGTGGATGAAAAATATAGTCTAGGATTGCTATGGCGTGCCGTTGCAAAACAGGATCGTATCAGTCTCAATGAAGGGAATGTGGTTGGTTATGATATGAATGAAAGCAAAGCGTTTAATACCTTGGCAATCAATGGAACATATCAATTGACCGATGCTGTCAATGTTTCGGTAGGCGTTGATAACGTTTTAGATAAGGCTTACACCGAGCATTTAAATAAAGCAGGTGCTTCGATGTTTGGTTATGTAGCCAGTGAGCAATTCAATAATATTGGACGTAATTATTGGATGCGTATGAGTATGAAGTTCTAAGGAATAACAAAACAAGGTGGGAATTCCACCTTGTTTTGTTTTGCAGTTAAGCCAAGCAATCTTGTTTTGGCATCAAACTATCGCAGTACAACGGATTTAAAGCACATTGTAGGTCATCAATTTGTTCTTGGGTCACATAGCCTTTAGCTTTGAGATATTCTGCAACGCGGTCATCTCTTAGACTTAAGAATGCTGCATCGTAAACTCCTAAATCTACAAATAAAGCAGCAGTTTCTAAGCTATTAAAATGATCTAAAAATACGTCATTTTCATACATCAGGAATACATGGTCTAAGTCTGCATTCGCATCGACTTTGAGTCGTTGTGCAAGCTCTAAAGGACGTGTTTTGATAAACAGTAAATCGGTCAATTCATCAAATTGTGATTTATCGAGTTGATGTGTGCCTGTTTTAACGTGCCCTAACCATGCTTTAAAGACGAGAACTGCACCACCACGAAGTAGCATGCTCCACATTTGATGGCGTGTATCGTGATCTAAATGTGCAGATTCATTTTCCAAGGCTTTAACTAGATTCTCTTCTTGCTGAGCTAATTTATCAAAAAGCCCTAAACCTTGTGGATGATATGCAGCTGGTGCAAAAACATCAAAATTCAGTTCGTGAAACACTTTTAGCGCCAGAGGAACAGCAGCTTGATATAGTGTGTTTAATGCACGAGTGTGTAATTCACTGAGCTTGCTTTGTTCGAAAATTTGTTGCCAGTCAAGTTCTGGAAGTAGCGCATTTGCACTATATTGGCGATAAAATTGTAATGCGGTATGCTCTGAAGTGGCTGTATTGCTATTCATGATCAATGTCCTTTTTGGCGAGAGTAAGAAACCAAAGGATTGATGCATTGGTTTCTTGCAATTTGATCAATTTATGCGTGATTTAAAAAGCAAGTAGAATACGACTAAAGTTGTAGATGTGGATTTTTATGTTATAAAAACAATTAAAATCAATGATATATATAATTGTAAGTAAGTGTACAAACGTTCACTAATGTAAGTGATTTATTTTGCCATAGTCAACTACTGTTTGAGCATTTTGGTCAATTTTTTGGCAACAAAAATGTTTTTTTCTGAACATTTTTGCCTATGTCTAAAAATATTATGCTAGTCGCTGATCATTAATGGGCGTTTGATCCTTCTAACTCAATCTTTGTGCATCGGCATAATTTTTAATCCCGAAAGCCACGAACGCAGGCCTGCTGGTTTTAGTGGTTTTTTCAGTAAGACGATATTCTGTTGTTTAAGTTTTTGCGGTAACTCTGGGTCAGAATCCGCAGTGATGAGTGCAACAGGAATGTGGGCAGGGCGATGCTGTTCGATAAAATCAAGTCCACGTTGATCATGATTTAAATGTTGATCAATCAGCCAAACCTGAATATCTTCATGTTGAATCAGCTCTAATGCTTCTGCTGGTTCAGTGGCAGTAAAGATTTGATAACCCCATTTGCTGAGTAAAGTCCGCATACCCTCCAAAATCGTTTCGTCATTATCCAAACATAAAACTTTATAAGCCGTATGTTGTAAGGCGGTCAGTTGTGGTGAGGCGACTTGGATTTTGGGAGCTTCTGCTAGAGGTACTTCAATCATAAAACAAGAACCTTTACCCAACTCAGAATAAACTTGAACAGGGAAATCTAGTAAGCTCGTCATACGTTGCACAATCGCTAGACCTAAACCAAGTCCTTGTTCACCCCATGGTGAAGTATGTCCACAACGTTCAAACTCTTGGAAAAGTTTTACGCGTTGTTGTTCATTGATACCAGGTCCTGTATCCCACACACCGATTCGAATATGATTCGGACGTTGAGCTGAACGTAGCACACCTACTACAACACGACCTTGAGCGGTGTAACGTAATGCATTGCTGACAAAATTTTGGATTATTCGTCGCATCCATTGTGGATCAGTGTCTACCCAAAACTTAGTGTCATGCACTTTGAGTTGAATATTGCGTTGAGCTGCGATGGATTTAAATTGCAATTCGAGATCACTTAACAAATCATGTAATGAATATGCTTGGCGCTTCGGTTGAATGGTTCCACCTTCGAGGCGAGCAATATCTAAAAGTGCGGATAACATACTCTCTGCACCATAGAGTGCACGGTCTAGCTGTTGTAGGGTGAGTTGATCATCTGGATTATCAATACTTTGCTCAAGTGCAGTACTAAACAGTCGTGCCGCATGCATCGGTTGCAATAAGTCATGGCTTGCGGCAGCCAAGAATCGACTTTTGGATTGATTGGCTTTATCGGCCTGTTCAAGTGCTAACTGCTGTTCTGTCAATGCATCGGCAAGCTGTCGGGTACGATCACGGACTCTTTCTTCTAAAACAGCTTCATTTTCACGGAACGCCGTAATATCTGCGAAAGTCGTGACAAAACCACCACCTTCGATTGGATTACCACGCATTTGAATCACAAGACCATCTTTACGAATCCGTTCAAATTCATGAGCACTTCCAACTTTCATCCAATGAATACGTTTACGAACATGTTCCTCAACTGGTCCTGGACCACATTCACCACGTTCGGCGTTATAGCGTATAAGATCAGCAATTGGACAGCCGACATAAACTAAATCTTTAGGGTAATCAAACAGTTTTAGATATTGATTGTTCCATGCAACTAAACACATATTTTTATCGACCACACTCACCCCTTGAGTCATATGATCAATCATGGTCATCAGTAAGTTTTGGTTGAAACGCTGCCATTGTGAGGCTTGGTCTAAGATATTGGCGACTTGACCTAAAGCTAAACCATTATTGATCAAAGCAGTGGTCAATAAAGTTCGCGCCGATGCTGCACCAATGATCCCCGCTAAATATTGTTCAGTAAAACGCCACCACATCCCATTTGCGACATGATTTTCATTTAAAACCACATGATTTTGTTCACAAAATTGCTGGAATGCTTGGATTGTCGGTTTTTCACCTGTAATTCTTTTCGCGAGAGCGAGTAGGTCACCGACTTTTAATCGTGCGGCATTTTGATGTAAATCACTGAGATCTGTCGAAGTCTGTGCTGAAGGCAGAGGTTTGCTTTCGTAGTAAAAGAAACTTTCAGCCTGAATTTGTTCAGCAATACTTGGGCGGTACAAGCGTGAAACCCAAATATACATGGCGATATTTAGTCCCAAAGACCATAAAACACCATGTGTTAATGGAACAAAAGATTCAAAACCCAATAATGCTTCTGGGCGTAAGCTATTAATATCAAAAGGACCAAACAGCAATAAATGTTGCGCAAAGTTTTGATAATGTTCAGGAAGGCTACGCAAAACTGTTGGGAATAACAGTGTATAGCTCCACATCACAAAGCCAACAATCAGTCCCGCGTATACTCCTTGACGACTAGCTCCTCGCCAGTACAAACCACCAATTAAAGCAGGTGAAAATTGTGCGACTGCACTAAAAGCGAGTAAGCCAAAAACAGATAGTTGGTTAATATCATTGAAAAAATGAAAAAACAAAAAGCCTAGCAGCATGACGCTGACAATACTGATCCGACGAGTTAATTTCAAAACACGTGGCAGTTGTTGATCTTGACGAGAAATGATCTTAAATCGCCAAAGTGCAGGCATGATCAAATCATTGCTGAGCATGATTGAAAGTGCCACTGATGCAACCAGTAACATTCCTGTAGAAGCCGAAAATCCGCCTAGAAATGCCAGTAATGTAAGCCATTCTTGTTGATAACTGAGCGGTAGTGCGAGTACCGCAATATCAGGTGTGCCCAATGATTCAGGCAATGAGTGTAATGCCCAACTTGCGATAGGAATAATCGCGATGATGGTTAAAATTAAATACGCTGCAAACCAACGTCGAGCACCACGGATATGTTTTTCATCGCGTAACTCAACCACTGCAACGTGGAACTGACGAGGCAGACAAATCATGGCTAAACCAGCCAGTAGCGTTTGCACCCAAAAGGTTTCAGGAACTCCAACTTGTTGTAAGTCATGAAAATGTTGGCTAACATCGTTGCTGACCTGTTTAATATTTTCAGGCGATTGCAATAAGAAAAATCCTGCAACACAAAGGAGGGCGAATAATTTCACAAAGGATTCAAAGGCAACCGCCAGCATCAAACCGCCATGCTGTTCCGTGTGTGCAATATGTCGTGTTCCGAAAATCATTGCCAAAATAGCCAAAAGGGCAGTTAGCATTAACACACTGTTTGTTGTCGTAGTGACGTGTGCATTTTGTTCTAGAATGACCGATGCACTGAGTGCAATAGCGCGTAATTGCAATGCCAAATAAGGAACAATAGCAATGACTGCTAAAATCGTGACGAGTGCAGCCAAACTTCCACTTTTACCGTAACGAGCAGCAACAAAATCGGCAATAGATGAAATGGCATGGTATTGGCGAATACGTCCCAACCGTTTCCAAATATCATAGCCAAACCAAATAAATAGCAAAGGACCCAGATAAATCGGGAGGAAAATAACACCTTCTCGAACAGCAGCACCTGTAGCACCATAAAACGTCCAAGATGAACAATACACGCCGAGCGTTAGGCTAAACAACAGCATACGACCGCGTGGACTCAAGCGGCTAGCGTGTTTTTCACCGAAGAAAGCACAGCCGAAAAGTAGCACGATATAGAGGGCGAGTACCCCGATAATAAGCCAACTGTTCATATTGCCCACGTGTTCAAATTCCATTTTTTATCATACCCGATGCTTCGCTTGCATGATGAGTTGAGATGTGCATTTAGAGACCAAAGTCTAAGTTACGAGTCAAGCATAATCTTGTTAACTTTAATTATGAAAAATCCCATTTGAAAAAGGGGTCCATGGTTGGACACAAAAATAAGGAGTCGGTTATGGATGATTCACAGGTAGAACGAATTCTACGTAATCCAAAGTTTCAAGAGATGGTGAGCAAGAAGCGTACTTTAAGTTGGACATTAACAGCAATTATGTTGTTTATCTACGTCGGCTTTATGCTTTTAGTTGGCTACAACAAAGAATTTCTAGCAAGTTCATTTAGCGGTGGTGTAACAACATGGGGGATGCCTCTTGGTTTGGGCATTATCGTGTTGTCCTTTTTGTTATGTGGTGTGTATTCATATATCGCCAACAATAAATTAGACCGTCTAAATGAAGAGGCTCTCAAGGAAGTTGAGGCGATCACACATGAAAAAGGAATGCACTGAGATGAAAGGGACGTCAATAAAAGCGAAACTCTTCGCTCTCACAAGCTTGGTGAGTTCTGGAATCGCCTACGCTGGACCAGACCTTGGAGCAGCAGAGCAGCAAGCAACCAACTGGCACGCGATCATTATGTTTATGATCTTCGTGGGTTTTACGCTGTTTATTACTAAATGGGCAGCAAAACAGACAACAAATGCTAGTGATTTCTATACGGCAGGCGGTGGTATCAGCGGTTTCCAAAATGGTTTGGCGATTGCGGGTGACTATATGTCGGCAGCATCGTTCTTGGGTATTTCCGCACTTGTTTTCAGTTCAGGTTTTGATGGCTTACTCTACTCACTTGGTTTCATGGTGGGTTGGCCAATTGTATTATTCTTAGTTGCAGAGCGTTTACGTAACTTGGGTAAATACAATTTATCTGACGTGGTTTCTTTCCGCTTAGATGAGAAGCCAGTCCGTACCTTAGCAGCATTTAGTTCATTGGTTGTTGTTGCATTCTATTTGATTGCTCAAATGGTGGGTGCAGGTCAGTTAATCAAATTATTGTTTGGTCTGAACTATAACATCGCTGTTGTGATCGTTGGCTTATTGATGATGGCATACGTAATCTTCGGTGGTATGTTGGCGACCACTTGGGTACAAATCATCAAAGCGGTGATGTTACTCAGTGGTGCGACTTTCATGGCATTTATGGTAATGAAAGCCGTTGGATTTAGTTTCACGAATATGTTTAACCAAGCGATTGGTGTTTATAGCCAAGCGCATGGTATGAGCTGGGAAGAAGCTGCAAAAATCATGGGGCCAGGCAAACTCGCTGCAAACCCAATTGATGCACTGTCATTAGGCCTTGCTTTGATGTTTGGTACTGCTGGTTTACCACATATCTTAATGCGTTTCTTCACAGTTAAAGATGCAAAAGAAGCACGTAAATCTGTAGTTGTAGCAACTGGTTTTATTGGTTACTTCTATCTTTTAACTTTCATCATTGGTTTCGGTGCAATCTTGTTTGTTGCAAACAACCCTCAATTCCTTGATGTTGCAAAAGCTGCTATGACAGGAAAATTAGAGTTGGTCGGCGGTAACAACATGGCTGCGGTTCACCTTAGTGATGCTGTGGGTGGTGACCTATTCATGGGCTTCATCTCAGCAGTGGCTTTCGCAACAATCTTGGCGGTTGTTGCTGGTTTGACACTCTCAGGTGCTTCAGCAATTTCTCATGACCTTTATGCAAACGTATTCAAAAAAGGTAAAACGACTCCACAATCAGAATTGCGTATGTCTAAAATTGCAACTTTAGGCTTAGCAATCTTTGCAATGATCTTGGGGATTTTGTTCGAGAAACAAAACGTTGCCTTCATGGTTGGTTTAGCATTCTCTGTAGCATGTTGTGCAAACTTCCCAGTCCTTGTTTTATCAATGTTCTGGAAAGGCTTAACGACTCGTGGTGCGGTTATCGGTGGTGTTGTTGGTTTAGTTGGTGCAGTGACTCTGATTATCTTATCAAAAGCAGTTTGGGTAGATACGCTTGCGATCTCAGAAACAGCACCAAACCCATTTAATGGTCCTGCATTATTTGCTATGCCATTATCGTTCTTATGCTGCTGGTTCTTCTCTGTAACAGACAAGTCAGCACGCGCTCAAAAAGAACGCAAAGCATTCGACGCACAGTTTGTTCGCTCACAAACAGGTATTGGAATCTCAGGTGCATCTGATCACTAAGTAGATTCTACGCTTTATTAAAAAGCCCTCATCATTGAGGGCTTTTTAATTGCTAATGCATACTGGCCAGTTGTTGTGCTTGATTGCGATAAAGAGACAAGCCAAGTTTTTGCAGATGGCGTCCATTAAGTTCAAGAAACTGATTCAATCGTGGAATATGTTTAGCACCTGAGTAAAGTGCCAAGTTTCGGCCAATCAAATAATAGGCAAACCAAGAGGCTGACTGAGGGGTTAAGCCCAACAATTTCATCTTCTTACGTCCTACAAAGGGCTTTGTTGCACAAATAGACGAAAGGTAGAGTTGTTCTAATCTTCAGATATTTATGCAACAGCCACCGTTTTAGCTGTACCAAGTTGAGTAAATTTATTCAAAATATCGACTCTTATTTGCAAGTCAACCACCT